>JAAZNB010000063.1 GCA_012798515.1 Chloroflexota bacterium | reverse complement strand
CTACTATAGCAAAATCGCGCCCGGTTTACAAGGCGTATAGGTGAATGCCAGCCAGGCTCCCGCCATCGTGCCACACCAGGGCCCTGCGTAGGGTGCGTTGCCAACGCACCTCTTCCCCGGGGTATGTGCACCCCATGGCAAGCCCGGACGCCTGGCGGGCCTGGCCCATACATCCCCTTTCCTCGCCCCTGGGCTCCGCCCGGGGGCGTCTTGGGGCCGCTCTGCGGCCGGGGCGTGTTGAGGGGGGCCTGCCCGAAATAGTGCGGACAGGCCAGCAAAGGATGCCGGCTTCCCCGCACCGCCTCGGGCATAACCCGCTGATCCGCCCGGGTGCGGGCGGGCCAAAAACACCCCCTCCTGCACCTCCCCCATTTTCGAAGAACAAAAATGGGGGAGGGAAAGACCTTCTTCCGCCACGGAAGGCTATGCTTTGCCGGATCGCTCTAGCCAACCTACGCCGGGTCGGCCGCCCCCCGGCCGCAGAACGACCCCCTCCTGCACCTCCCCCATTTTCGAAGAGCAAAAAATGGGGGAGGGAAAAACGGCGTCCCGGCCGCAATCGCGCCCTGGGCGTGCGCCTTTTCGTAGGGTGCGTTGGAAACGCACCACTTCCCCGGCAAGTGCACACCCCATGGCCAACCCGGACGCCTGGCCACCCTGGTCCAAGGTCCAACACCGACCCCCTCCTGCACCTCCCCCATTTTCGAAGAGCAAAAAATGGGGGAGGGAAAAACGGCGTCCCGGCCGCCATCGCGCCTTACACCGGGGCTTTTCGTAGGGTGCGTTGGAAACGCACCGCTTCCCCGGCATATGCGAGCCGCATGGCTAACACGGACGCCTGACCGGTGGGAAAAGCACCCCCTCCTGCACCTCCCCCATTTTCGAAGAACAAAAAATGGGGGAGGGAAAAACGGCCCGAGGCCCTTTCCCCGGCCCCGGCGGGGCGTAGGGAAAACCCTATGCGGGCGAATCGGGTTTTTCCCCATAGTAAAAGCAAGCGGGCGGCTTATACTTGTCAATAACAAAGCAGGAAGTTGTTTGAGGAGAGCAGGGGGTTATTATTCTCAAATACCTGCGAGGGGGCATACAAAAAATTAGCCAACCCTCACCATTCAGGGGGAAACCAGTAACAGGCCTCATCGTAAAACGATTAGCCCGGGGGCCTGTTATGAATTTAAAGACCTGTTGTGCGTACATCTCCACACGGTAAAACTGCTATAATCGGTCTATGACCACGCCTGCAACCACCCTGGCCTGCACCCAATGCGGCGGCGAGCTGCACCCGGACGAGGGGCAGATCTTCCTCACCTGCCCATACTGTGGGGCCACCGTGTATGTGGATAAATCTCAGGTGGTGTTCCACTGGTCTCTGACCCCCACCCTGGACGCGGCCCAGGCGGCCGCAGCGCTGCGGCGCTGGATGTCGGGCAGCCAGACGATCAAAGACCTGGACAAGAAGGCCACCATCAGCGGGCAGGCCTTCCAATATTTTCCCTTGTGGTATTTCAAATGGCGTTCGCCGCAGGGCGAACGCATCGAGCTGGAGCCGGCCGCGGCCACCTCGGTCACCGAGCTGCGCCGCCTGGCGCTGCCGGCCGGGGACCTCAAGCCCTACACGGCGGACCTGGAAGCGCAGTCTGAGGCGCCCAGCGTGCCCTTGCAGGCGGCGCGCCAGTGGCTGGCCCAGGAACACCCCGGCGTGGAGCTGCGTGAGAACGCCCTGGTGCACGTGCCCATCTACCTGTTCAAATATACCTTCCAGAACCAGGTCTACACGGCCGTGGTCGAAGCGGCCACCGGCAGTGTGCTGGCCAACCTCTTCCCCAGCAAGCCCGAGGCGCCCTACCTGCTGGCCGGCGGCCTGACTGCTCTGGTGTACCTGTGCCTGGCGGTCGTCCCCCTGGCCGGGGGAGCCTTCGGCGAGGGCGGCGGGCTGCTGGGCGGCGGCATCGCCCTGGCCCTGGGCCTGCTGGCGGCGCCGTTCCTGTTTGCCTTTGCCGTCTGGGTGGCATCCCGCATATGAGCGCAGACCAGGCCTTGCAGGGTCTCAGCTGCCCGCGCTGCGGCGGCATGGTGCCCATCCCCGAAGGGCAGTCGATCGTGGTCTGCCCGTACTGCGAGCTGCGCTCGGTGGTGCAGGGGGAGAAGGGCGTGCGCCGTTACCAGGTGCCGGCGCGGATCGACCGCGACCAGGCCCTGGAGGCCTACCGCAAATTCCTCGCCGGCAGCTGGTCCATCGCCCGCGACTGCGCCCGCACGGCGCAGGTGGGGGAAGTGCTGCTGGCCTACCTGCCCTTCTGGGCCGGCTGGGGGCGCGGCCTGGGGTGGACCTTCGGTCGCAAGCAGGTGGGCAGCGGGGACCACAAGCGCTACGAACCGCGCGAGGTCAGGGTGGTGGAAGACCTGAGCTGGAACAGCGCCGCCTGCGACGTGGGCGAGTTTGGCGCCAACCGCATCGGCCTGGAAGGCCGTCCCCTGGAGGCCTTCGACGCCGATCGCCTGCACCTGAGTGGGCTGGTGTTCGAGCCGGTGGGCTCGGCCCAGGAAGCCCTGGAGCAGGCGCGCACCATCTTCGAGAACCAGGTGCGCGCCAAAGCCAGCCTGGACCAGGTCAGCCAGTCTTTCGTGCGCGTATTGCGCCCGCGCCTGGGGCTGATCTATTACCCCCTGTGGGTGGTGCGTTACCTGTACCGCGGGCGCGCCTTCCAGGTGGTGGTGGATGGCTTCTCCGGCGAAGTGCTGTACGGCAAGGCCCCCGGCAACGTCTTTTCCCGGGCGGCCATCCTGGTGGGCGGTATGGCCCTCGGCTCGCTGGTCGGCATAGACCTGGCTGCCCTGGCGCTGACCTCCAGCAGTGACAGCGACGGCAGCCTGGGCGGCGCCCTGGCGCTGTTCGTGATCGGGCTGGGCATCATGTATGCCGCTTACCACCACTTCCGCTACGGCGAACATTACGTCTACCAGCGTTACAAAGACGGCCAGGGGGCGTTCAACCTGCTTTCGCTGCCCACGGGAGAAAATTTACAGCAGATCCAGGACCTGCTGCGCAAGATTGACATCGACTTCGACTGAGCCTGCCAAGGAGACCCTCACGTGACGACCCCGGTGCGCCTGATCCCCATGCTGTGCATCCGCTGCCAGAACCCGCTGCCCGCCCAACCCGGCGAGACGGCCTGGGTGTGTTCCAACTGCGGGCAGGGGCAGCTGCTGTCGGACGAACAGGGCCTGGAGGCGCTGGAGGTGCATTTTGCCGCCGGTCTACCGGCCGGGAAGCCCGGGCGTCCCTTCTGGGTGGCCGAGGGAACGGTGCGCTTGCAGCGCGAGACGTACCGGGGCGACCAGAGCGGGGCCATGCAGGCCTTCTGGGGCGCACCGCGGCGTTTCTTCGTGCCGGCCTACGAGCTGCCCCTGCCGGAGCTGGTGGAGACCGGGCTGCGCCTGCTGCAGCAGCCGCCCGCCCTGCAGGCCGGGAGTCCGGCGGCCTTCCTGCCGGTGAGCGTGCCGCCCACCGACGTACGCCCGCTGGCCGAGTTCATCCTGCTGGCCGTGGAAGCGGCGCGCAAGGACGACCTGCGTGAGCTGCGTTTCGACCTGTCCCTGTCCGCAGCCGAGTTGTGGGTGCTGCCTTGACCCCCGTAGAATCCTGAACGGCCGCTCTCAGCCTTGGAGAGCGGCCGTTTGGAGTCTACCCACGGTATCCCTCCGTGAGGGGGGAAAGCGAGTCTGCCATCGACCTCGCCTGAGCTGCCGCCAAATCTACATCAATATTGGATCATCATGTCGCCTCGCAGAAAACCAACCAGCTTTGCCCAGTACCTGTTCCTGTTCGTTTTCCTGATTTTTGCCGCTCTCCTGTCTACCTACCTCGGCCTCAACGACCGCTCTCCCGGTGGGGAGGCGGCCGTGGCCAGCCCGACGGCCGTCGTGGCGGAGGCCGGCTCTGCTCCTATCCGGGTGTATTTCACCGACCCGTACGCCCCCGACGCCGGCCAGCGCAGCGGCAGCGTGGACGCCGACATGGTGCGTTCCATCGACCAGGCCCAGCGCAGCATCGACCTGGCGGTGTACAACTTCAGCCTGGACAGCGTGGCCGAGGCCCTGCTGCGCGCCCAACAGCGGGGCGTGCCGGTGCGCATGGTCATGGAGAGCACGGCCCTGGATAACCGCGTCCCCCAGGCATTGCAGGACGCCGGGCTGCCCATCCTGGGCGACCGCCGCGAGGGGCTGATGCACGATAAGTTCATGGTCATCGACGGGGTGGAAGTGTGGACCGGGTCGATGAACCTGACCGGCACGGG
>JAAZNB010000479.1 GCA_012798515.1 Chloroflexota bacterium | reverse complement strand
GGCCGCCGGCTGCGGGCGATCCCGTTGGAACGCATCCGCACCGCGCTGCTGCCCAACCCCTGAACCTGTCTTCTGCTTATAAAAATGACGCCGCCCGGAAAACCCGGGCGGCGCTTCTTCTCCTCACTGGTAGGCGTGCGGTCAAAATCGGTTGAAAAGGCCGGTGGAACGGCCCGGGCCGGGTCGTTCCGGGAAGAGTTCGTGAAAGAGTGTTGTATGGGGGGGGGCGGTTTCGCCACCCGCTATGACCTATTTTATCCCCGTTTAGAACAGGAAGGGCACCAGGGCCGTCCACAGGGGCATACTGGCCAGCAGGAGCAGGGCGGCCAGAAAGCCAACCACCACCCCGGCCAGGATGTCCGAAAGGTAGTGTACGCCGACGAGCACCCGCGCCAGGCATACCAGGGGCGCCCAGGCCAGCAGCAGCCAGCCAAACCAGGGCGGGCCCAACTGCCAGGCCAGGGTGGCCAGCATGACCGAGCGGGCGGCGTGGCCGGAGGGGAAAGAATGCGGATCGGCGCTGCGGTAAATGGCGCCCCATTCTCCCGGGGGACGTTGGCGGCGGACGGTGAACTTGATGGCCAACACCAGGACGGCCAGGCCAAACACCCCGATGGCCATCACGGCGGAGCGATCGTGCCAGGCAGAGCCGCCGAACAGCCACACCAGCCCCAGGCCGGCCAGCCAGAACCACGAATCTCCGGAATGAGCGAAGAAACCCGCCAGGGGCCACAGCCAGCGCTGGCCGGGGGGCAGTCTCAGCCTGTGAGACAGGCGATCATCGAGCTCGAGAAGGGGACGCAGGTAGGTCATGCCGCCGGAATGCTCAACTCTCTGTGCAAGATTTCGAACTGGTTGGGTTTGTCGATATCCATGCCGATTTCAGCGTAGGGCGAGACGAGCGCCCGCCCGTGAATGCCCAGGCGCTTGCTGAGCTGCGCTTCGGCCTGGTGTAGATCCATTTTACGGCGAATCAGGTGAAACAGGGTGTCCAGGCCGAGCAAGGAGGCCTGTTTGAGGGGGCTTTTACGCGCTTCGATCAGCTTATCCCATACCGGCGAGCCGCCGATGGCCAGACTGGGGCGGATGCCGATGATGTCGCCGCCGCAGTACTGGCGGTCGCGGATGGTCACGTAAGTGCGCCGGGAGTCGGGAAAGCGGGCCTCCATGGTGCGCCGCTCGATGACCGGGTAGTACAGGTCGGCCTCGCCGGCGGCCATCTGCCCGGCCATCCAGTCGATCATGGCCCCGGTGATGGCCGGCACGTCGCCGGACACCAGCAGGGCCTGGGTGGCCCCCGGTTCCAGGCGCAGCAGCTCCTGGCAGGCGGCGCTGACGTTGAGCATCAGGTTGCCCTGGCCGGGCACGCAGGTCAGGGGGTGAGAGCAGGGGAAAGGATAAGGCTGCGGCAGGCCGACCACGATGATACGGCGCACTGAGACGGCCGATTCCAGGGCTTCCAGCACCCAGTGTAAGATGGGCTTGCCGCCCAGCTCGAGCAGGACCTTGTAGCCGCCGCGGGTATAGGCGTATAACGGCTCGTCCGGTTCGGGCTTTCCTCCGGCAGTGACGATGGCGTCCAGCATCATAGCTCCTGTACCTGGGGGGCGAGTTGCAGCTGGTCCACGAGGCGCTGCATTTGTTGGAAATAGTCCCCGGGACAGCCGTAATCCACCGGATCTCGCCAGCCGGTGGCGGCCAGCAGGGCGGCTTCCATCACGTTGGTGCCGAAGGAACGCCCTTCCAGCACGGGGGTGGTGGTGACCAGGTATTTCACGCCCGCCTGGCGGAAGAGCTGGCGGTCTTCGGCCGTAGTGGTATTGGTGACGATGATCTTGCCTTCCAGGTCGTCGGGCATGTATTTGGTGATGTAGTGGCAGTCGCCGGAGATGACTTCGGCCCAATGAAAGTGTTCGACCCAGCGGGGCGTGTGCTCTTCCTGCTTTTCACCGGTGGGGTACAGCCATTCGAATGGCACGTGGCCCAGGATGGGGATGAGCAGGCGGGCCACTTGCTGCAGGGTGCGTTCGGAACGGATGGCGAAGGGCAGGCCCAGGGAGAACATTAAATCGCCGATCACGCATTGGTAACCGGCGCGCAGGAAGGATTGGGACATGCCGTAACGGTCCACGCCGGAGATGAGCAGGGCGCGCTTGTGTTTGAGTTGCCCGCCCAGCTGTGCGTCGACCACGCGGGCGGCCTGGGTCTCCAGGGTGGTTTTCAGCCCGGTGCCGTCGACCACGGGGGTGCGCTGCACCTGGCGGGTCAATTTTTCAATTGAAGGGAGGGGGTACCAGTGGTCGTCCACCAGCAGCCCGAGGACCGCGCCGCCTACCCCGAAGGCGTCTGCGACGCCATCCAGTTCGGCGTACAGCCGGGCGGCTTTTTCCATGTCGCCATCGGTGCCGGTCCGTTCCAGGCAGACCGTTTCTCCGAGCAGCTCCAGGTGGGTGACTTTGTCGCGCTTCGACGAACCGATGCTGATGCTGACTGCTCGCTTCATTGAGTACCTCCTGTGATGCGTGCCAGTATACCATGACGGCCGTTTTTAGGAATGATTTGAGGGTGGGGGGGATATGGGAACCCGAATGCCAGCCGAGACGGCTGCATCGACGGTGAACGGTCGGGCGCGCCCCTGCGGGGTGTCATGATGGAAGCCCGACCGGCTGAAAAATCAAGGTGAATGGGTGGGCGCACTATTGCGGGGTGTCGTGGTGGAAGCTTGACTGGCTGTGAGAAATACTGTGGAATGGGGGCATGCAAGGCTGAATCCCTGGCGCGCGGGGTGACATTCATCCTATTAATG
>JAAZNB010000478.1 GCA_012798515.1 Chloroflexota bacterium | reverse complement strand
TGTTGTACCGGCGCGCCAGTGTCCTTCAACCCAATGGTGAAAGACTCCAACCCCAGGTTGACCGCGTGCAATTCACTTTCGAATAACTGGTTAATATGTTTCATGGCGTTTTATCCCGTTTCTATGCTACCTGGCTGCGGTTGGCGATCAGCCCGGCCAGGCGAGCTGCCTGAGCGTTGCTGTCCATCAATACAATTCCGGCCTCCGCCAGTTGCCGGCACTGCTTTGTGCGCTGCTGAAAATCAGCATCGGTGCCGCAGACGGAACCAATGAACGCCACCGACCGGCCGGCTTTGTCCAGGCTGGCGCGCGCCGCTCGTACGGCCGGCCCCAATTCGGCGGCCGGGTCGGCGTGAGAACCGTATCCCAACACAACGTCTAACAAAATTACTGCCGTCTCTGCATCTTCCGCCTCTTGCGCGATCATGTTCACCCGGGTACGGAAGTCGATCATGGGATGAGGGCGGCCCACGGTGTATTCATCCGAGCCCAAATCCAGCAACGTATGTTCATGGCTCTTCTGGTGGTGTTTAACCATCCGGTCGGGCGAAAGAGGGGTATTGGAGTAAACCTTGCCCACCACGTCGCGTAACAACAGTTGCGCTTCGTAGCAGAAAGTCCCTCCCGAAAACAGGCCGCGAACGAATTTCTGCTCGGGTCGTAATCGGGCGGTTTCCCTCTGGATGATTTGATTTACTACGTGGGTGGGCTGGCTGAAGAAGACCGGCTCGCCCTCACTCCCGGCCGCTGCCGCCACAGACAGCACGGCGGCGTCTTCCAGGGTGGAGGCGGGGATGGCCTTGTAGGCATGGATCTCCCGCAAATCACCGCCCAGGAAATTGACCACTACAGGCTTGGTCAATTTCTCTACCCGCTGTAAAATCTTGCGTGCAATGCTGGCCGCCGGTGGTTTGGAGATCAAGGTGATCACCCTGGTCGCCGGGTCTGCTTCCAACGCGTCGATGCCCATCATCATCATCATGCCGCCCACAGCCTCGGACAGGTCGTGGGTGCCCAGGCCAATGGCCTGTGAGACGCCGGAACCCAGGCGGTCGATCAAGGCCGTCACTTCTTGCAGGCCGGTACCCGACGCACCCACCACCCCGATCGGGCCGCGGCGAATTACGTTTGCGAACCCCAAGGGATGGCCATTGATAATGGCCGTGCCACAATCAGGGCCCATCATCAACAAGCCTTTTTCCGTCGCCAGTCTCTTGAGCGCGATTTCAGCTTCGATGGCGACGTTATCGCTGAACATGAAAACGTGCCGGTTTTCCTGCAGAGCACGGTAAGCTTCGGTGGCCGCGTAGGCGCCGGGAGTGGAGATCAACACCAGGTTTGCGTCTGTATCCCGGTCGAAAGCTTCCATCATGGTGTGTGGCGCGTCCCATTGTTCCCCCTGGCCAGCTGGTTTACGTTCTGCCAGCAGTTCATCCACCTGTAAAAAGGCAGATTGCAGCGCCTCGGGCGATTCACCCTTGAGTGCGATGACCAGGTCACTTGGCTGAGCGCGACGCGCTGTCTCGGTCAATAGACCCGCGTCGGCCATAACGGCGATATTGGCCGGGGTCGCCATCATCGCTGCGGCCTCTTCAATGCCCGGCAAGGAGGCCAGCTTTGACGAAACCTGCATTAATGTGACCGAGTCCTGGTATGTGTTACGCTTGATGATGGCACTTGTTGCCATATTCTCTCCTTACTCAGATTTTGATAAATCGATCCTATCCATCGTCCGTAAGCCGTACAGTAAGCCGTACATGGTCTCAATGCCGGATGAGGAACCGAACTCCAACATATTCTTCGCGGCAGCTTCCAAATCGCTCGGGCTTCCGTCCAGGGCTGCCAGCAGCGTTCCAAACCGTTCACCCACCTGCCCGCGGCTGAGCGCTCGCAGCAGCGCAGCCGAAACGAGCGTGGTGTTGGTCCTGGCGCGCCCGGCCACCGTGTGGGCCAGGTGTTGGAACGCACTGCTCGGGCCCAAGGCCAGCCCGGTTGCCAGGAAACCGGCCAGAAAATCGTCTCCCGAAGGGGTCAACCCAATGCCCAACCCCAACAGTCCCACCGCGGCTTCTTCGACTGAAGACCAATCAGCCACCTCGACCGAATGGGTCAGGCGC
This sequence comes from Chloroflexota bacterium, assembly GCA_012798515.1. Lineage (GTDB taxonomy): Bacteria > Chloroflexota > Anaerolineae > Anaerolineales > Anaerolineaceae > JAAZNB01. The sequence goes on along the minus strand of JAAZNB010000478.1, from coordinate 4,165 downwards.
ATGACCCGGGCGGCAAAACGGGTGGACCATACCCCGATGTTGGCCGGGAGAGTGTGATAACCATTCACACTTTCCGCCAGCCAACGCAGGTGGGGCTGAGAAACCGGTGCGCCATTGAGGGACAGCAGCCAGCCGGCCAGGTTTTCTCCCCCCCTATCCACCGCGGCTGTCCCGATCACGAGGGGTTCGGGCTGCCATATCTCCGCCGCTCCCAGCTGGACCGATAGCCCTCCCGGGGAGAAACGGGCCAGACCACCCTGGATCGAGAAAGCCCTCCCGCGCCGGAACAGGTTGTGAAGGTTCAAATCCTCGAAGCGGCAGCAAATGCCGTAAGGGAGATTGCCATTGTGGTAATCCGTCAGGGCAATCAGATGTTCGCCGCTGAGCAAATTCACAGTGTGATCGAATACACTATGGGTGATACCGGTAACCTGTCCTGACCGGGCCAACCTGAAAACAGGCGCAGCAATAGATACCGCCTCAATCTCAACCATTTGGCAGTCCTCGAATTACAGTTATTTACAATTTCAGGAGTTTACGGCTGTACTGCCTGGGGTAGTTCGCCAGCCTCGCCTACCACGCCCTGCACGAACCAATCCATCTCGTTCAACAGGTAGTCGTCATCGAAACGTTGGCCTTCCGCCAACACCAGGCGGCCATCCTGCCCATAGAGCGGGCCATCGAACACGTCCCATGCCTGGCCGATCATGCGGTCGCGCCATTCTTCCACCAGATCCCGGGTCTCCGGAGAGACGGCCTGGTTGTACGGCGCCAGGCCGATGATGGCATCCTCCAGCCCGCCCCAATAACGCTCACTCTTCCAGGTGCCATTTTTGACTTCTTCTGCAATACGGGTATAGAACGGGCCCCAGTCCCAGATGGCGCTGGTCAACTGTGAGGTAGGCGCCATGGCGCTCATATCCGTGTTGTAACCAATGCCCCAAATATCGTTCTCTTCGGCTACCTTCTGCGGTTCGCTGCTGTTGGTGTGCTGTGCCAGCACATCGACACCGGTTTGCACCAGGCTTTCGGCGGCTTCTCGTTCCAGCACGGTGTTGAACCAGGTATTCGTCCACACCACAAACACCTGCGCATCCGGGTTCGCAGCCCGAACCCCCAGGGCAAAAGCATTGATTCCACGCACCACCTGTGGGATCGGGTAAGCGGCCACAAATCCAATCTTGTTACTGCGGGTCATCTTACCGGCCACCAGCCCGGTCAAGAAACGCGCCTGGTACATGCGGCCAAAGTACACGCCGGCATTTTCGGATATGTCATAGCCGGTGGCATGTTCGAAATAGGTATTGGGGAATTCACTTGCCACAGCCAGGGTAGCATCCCCGAAGCCATATGTGGTGGTGAAGATCAGATTGTATTTCTTGATCGCAAAATCGCGAATGACCCGCTCGGCTTCCGGCCCTTCAGGTACGTTCTCGACGTAGGTGGTCACTACGTCCGGAACGTGTTGCTCCAGGTACTTCCGGCCCTGCTCGTGCGAGTAGATCCAACCATAATCTCCAATCGGGCCATTGTAGACGAATGCGGCTCGAACGATATCTGGATCACTTTCCTCTGCTACCACCTGCGGATTTCCTGCACAGCCCAGGGTCGAGGCGATCAATGCAGACGCCAACAGGAGCAATACCCAGCGAGAAAAACTTTTGATGGAATAGGCCATTGTTGCCTTTCTCAATACAGGTGTTTGTCATTTTTTATCTTACCAACTTACAAAAATATTCCTATATGACTAATCACCGATATTTGGCCGGGTTTTTGTATAAATTTCACAAAACACCGCTATAAACGGTGTTATAAGTCATATATTGCCACACCAGTATCATTTCGCCCTCCCGCAAACAGGCGCTACAGCACTCACAGGCCCGGGATAGCCCTGCCTGCGGCCCGAACCTGTTTCTGCTTCTTCTGATCGTGAATGATGTCAGTGACCCGGTTGGAAATCTACAAGCGCAAACATCAGTCTGCTGGTTCGCTGCCTGCCAGTATCGATCCACTTAGATTGACCAGCGGATATAGGTACAGCGCCATCTCGATTGCCATGCGCTGTTCAGGTTGATCCAAGGCATTTCCCAGGATATCGGTAATACAATCCAGGCGGTAGCGGAGCGTATTGTAATGAATGAACAGTGCGCGCGCCGCCCGGGTCGCGTTCTGGTTACAACGTAAATAGACGCGCAGCGTGGCGATCAGTTCCGTGCCGTGCTGGCGATCATAGGCGATCAGCGTTCCCAGGGTGTCCTGGCAGAATCGCACCAGGTTTGCCCGGCCGCTGCTAAAATCGATCACGCGGAAAAAGCCCAGGTCCGAATAATGGCGGATGACGCCTTGTTCCTCTTCGGCCATGGCCTGTCCAATTTCAAGGCTTTGGCGCGCCTGCTCGTAGGCCAGACGAAAGCCCCGGATCTCAGTAAACACGTCACTGACCCCGGCCGAGATGGGCAGCGAACCACTTTGAGATTTCAACAGTCCGCGTACCGTCTCCAGGCAATCTCTCACCCGGCGGTGGACGGCGGCGGTATCATTGCCATCTGCCGAAAAGAAGATCACCATACGAGCGCCATGGCTCCAGAAAACCGCATGGGGGTTATAACCCTGGACGTAGCGCCTCGCCATGTACAGGGATTCATCCAGGCGGCTCTCTTCGGCAGTGGTCAAACTGCGGTGGTGGTTGATGTCAGCGCCCATAATGACCACCAAAAAGGGTGTGGGGAATTCGATACCCGCCTGGCGGGCATTTTGCAGTGCCTGCGCCTGCACCGTGGGATTATCGGAAAGCAGTTCCTCGAAAATATCGTTGTGGAAACGCTGTTCTACCTGCCGGATCGAGCGCGCTTCCATCATCTTGAGCGCGGCGATGGTCGAAGCGTGTTCGATAGCGATTAAATCCATCGAGTCCAATCCGGCAGCCGGTTTCCCCCACACAATGATCCGCCCAAACTCCAGGTCCCCCACTTTGACCGGGCAGACCAACAAGGGCAGTGTACGCGCGCCATCCTCCACCTCCATAAAGATCACTTTGCGGCTGGGGGTCTGGTTGGCGCTCAGCTGAGGGGCAAAATGATCGGCCAGGTAGGTCGAGCCGCGGATATCCGTTTCGATAAACGCCATGTGTGGATGCTCACGCCCCCCTGCCCCGCTGCTGCCCAACACCATGTGAAAACGGTCGGCAATGGTGACAGCACAGCTGACCATGCGCGCCAGGGCCGACGCAATTTCGGCGAAACCGCCACCGTTCAAGACGAGATCCAGAAACTGGTTATGAATCGTTTCGGAACGCAGCAGTTCGTTGGTCTGCAATTCGAGGATACGGCTGGTCACCGGCTGTATCAGGTCGATGAATGAAATATCAGATGGAATTTCGATAATGGGAAAACCCAATCCATTAGCCTGTTGGATGACGCTCTCCGGGATCTCGACGATGTAACGGTGCAGCTTGACGGCAATGCCGGCTAACTCTTTACGACACAGGCGGGGGATGAGCGTTTCGATTTTCGCCCGTTGGTCACGCAATGGGTACATGGTGGTGATCAGCAGCTCGCCGGGATGTACCCAATTATCGATATCCGGAACCTCCATGACGTTGACCGATAGAATCTCCCGGTCTAAACCTTTTTCACCGGCGATCAAACGTGCTTTCTGGAGCATATCCATGCCCAACAGCTCTCGTACGGTCAGCTTCATATCTTCTCCATGGGGGATGAACCTGCACCATTATTATAAAATGGAATCGGCGTCCCCCGGGGACACTGATCCTTATTCATGTCTGCCCCGGCCAGGGCTTCTCAGGGTCCGGCAGACTGCAATCGAGGGGGTAGCGCCGCTTGGCTGCATCCTCCCTCGACAGCGCTTGCTTTCTGCCCGGCCTGGGCGGCTTAAACGCACCGGCCAGGACAGCCTGCCGTGCAGACCGTCTTGGCCGGCTTACATCCAGAGATGCTATTTCAAAGCGTTTACGATCTGCCGGACGTCGAATTTCATCATATCGATGTAGGTCGGCGCATCGCCACCCGGATCCGAGATCGAGTGGGTGTACAGGTCCATAACCACCGGGATACCGGTATCCGCCGAGACCTGTTGGGCCAGCTGCGGGTTGGTGCCCGTCTCCAGGAAAATGGCAATCGCCTTGGCCTGGCGAATACGGTCGATC
>JAAZNB010000477.1 GCA_012798515.1 Chloroflexota bacterium | reverse complement strand
GAAACCTCGCTGACCCTGGCCAACCAGATCGGCGAAAATTTCGTCACCCAGATCCAGACACAGCTGGCCACGCCTTACCAGTCCCAGCTGGACGGCCTGCAAGGCCAGATGGACGCGATTTCGTCGCGCATTGATGAGACCCAGGCCGAGCTCACCGGCCCGAACGCCGATAAAGCCGTCGCCCAGGTCGAACTCAACCGCTTACAGACCACGCTGTCCGAGTACAGCAACAACTTCCAGCTCATCCAGCAGGAACGTGAAAACATCCTGCTTTCAGCGGCCACAGCCTCCGACGCGGTGGTCGTTACCGCCCCGGCCCAGGCGCCCGCAGAGCCGGTACAGTATCGCATTTTATACACGGTCATCGCTGCCGTCCTGGCCGCCCTGGCCGGCATCGGGCTGGCCTTCGTCCTGGACTATTGGGCCGGGAAAGTAGACCGCCACACCAACACCCGCACGGCCTTCGGGTTGAACACCATCGGGGTCGTCGGGCGGCTTCCCGAGGGCAGTCCCGAGCTGTTGATGGTCGAACAGGACCCCAACCCGGTGATCGCCGAGGACTTCCGCCGCCTGGCCATCAACATCCGCCAGCTGGCCGCCGGCGCCCCGCACCAGAAACTGCTGCTCACCAGCCCCAATGCCAACGAGGGCAAGTCCTTTATCACCGCCAACCTGGCGGTGGCCATCGCCACCGCCGGCCTCTCGGTGATCGTCGTCGACGCAGACCTGCACTTCCCGCGCATCCACGACCTGTTCGACCTGCCCGAGAGCAGCGGCCTGTCCGACTCGATCCAACAAGGCCGTGTCAACGGCAGTCTACAGTCCACAGCCTATCCCAACCTGAAAGTGCTCACCTGCGGCAAGCAGCCCTGCAAACCGGCCGAGCTGACCCATTCTTCTACATTGAAGAACGTGCTCGATGAGCTGGCCAGGCTGGCCGCAGTCGTGTTGATCGACACTCCCCCGGTGCTGCCCGTTGCCGATACGGCCGTCCTGGCCACCCATTCCAGCGCCGTGCTGCTCATCCTGCGGGAAAACCAGACCGCCAACCGCGAGGTGAAAGAGGCCATCGAAAACCTGCGCCAGGTCAATGCCCCCCTGGCCGGCATCGTCCTCAACGCCACCCAGCCGCGCAAATCCGGCTACGCCTACCGGAAAGACGGCCGCCCGTCGCCAGACGGCTGGATGCAGCGCCTGGGGCTGGCCAGCCTGGGCCAATTCGCCCGCCGGCTGGGCCAGAGCGTACAGGCCCTCCGTCCGGCTGCCCCGGTGAGCGCCCCCGCCCCGCAGAACGCGGCGGTGAATGGCAAACCCCACTCCGCAAAAACGGCTCCGGCCTCCCCCGCGGCAGAAACACCCCCTACAGATCCGGCCACCCCGGCCGAAGAGCCGCCGGCCGGCCCAACGCCGGCGGCGCCAGAAGCTGCCCCCGTCAAGAGCAGCAGCAAACCGCGCCGCGGCCGGAAGCCATGGTCGGCCAAAGGCCAGGTTGAGCCCGCCCCACAACCCGCAGAAGACCTGGGATCCCTGGAAGAAGTCCAATGAACTCTACCGGTATTACCCGACTACGGCGCAATGTGATCAGCAACGCCCTGGGCACCATCGCCCCGGCGTTGGCCTGGATCCTGGTCGTCCCCGTCCTGGTCCACAGCCTGGGGGAACAGAATTACGGCGTCTTTACCATCGCCATCTCGTTCTCCGGCATTCTGGGCTTCCTCGAACTGGGGCTGACCTCGGCCGCCACCAAGTACATTGCCGAGGTGGAAACCCGCACCAATACCGAGCGCCTGGAAAAGATCATTTCCAACAACCTGACCCTCTACCTGGCCATCGGCGTCGTGGTCACCTCGCTGTGCTTCCTGTTCGCTCCCCAAATCGCCACCTTACTGTTTCGTGACAGCGGCCTGGATGCTCGCAGCCTGAACCTGCTCGTCCAATTGATCGGCGTCATCCTCTCCTTGACCCTGGTCAAGAACGCCCTGGCGTCGGTGTTGATGGGCTTCCAACGCTACGACTCGTACAACACCATCCAGATCGGCTACGCCATCGTGCTGGCCCTGGTCCAGGGGCTCATCGCCGCCAACGGCGGCCAGGTGGTGGCCGTGATGGCCGGCACGGTGGCCGTCATCCTGGGCGGCATCACCGGCTTCCTGGTCGTCATCCACCGGCTGGTCCCCAACGTGCGCCTGCTGCGCCTGCCCGATCGCTACTACATGCGCCTGCTGTTCTCCTTTGGCATGTACATGATGGTGATCAACGTGGCGGCTACCTTCTTGTTCAACGCCGACAAGATCGTCATCGGCCAGATCCTGGGACCCGAAAGCGTAACCTATTACGCCATCCCCACCCAGGTCACGCTCAAGATCCACAATGGGCTGGCCGTATTCGTCTCCTTCATCTTCCCCCTGGCCTCCGAGGTCCAGTCCATCGGCGACAGCCAGACCATCAAGCGCATCTTCCTCACCGGCATGCGCTACATCACCTTCCTGGACGGGCTGGTCATGGCCTTGCTGGGCATCTTTGGCCGTGAATTCCTGTCCCTGTGGATCGACAAGGCTTTCGCCGCCCAATCTGCGCCCATTTTGACCCTCACCACCCTCGGCTACCTGTTGTTTGCCGTCAGTATCATCCCCTACCACATGCTGATGGGCCTGGGCTTCCCCCGCCAGCTGGCCATCATCGAGATCCTCACCGGGTTGAGCGTGATCGTGTGCCTCTCCATCGGCCTGACCACCCGCACCCTGATCGGGGGGAGTTTCGGCGCCCTGGTGGGCATGGGCAGTATGGTGGCCTTCCCCTGGTATCTACAGCGCAAGCTGGGCATCTCCTGGAAGACGGCCCTCAGCCAGGGTTACGGCCGCAACCTGGTCTGCGCCATCCTGGGCGTAGCCATCGGGTCGCAGCTCCCCGGCCTGCCCGAGCGTTCCGTTTTCGCCGTCGTCTTCGTCCTGGCCATGCTTTTCCTGGGCAACATCCGCCTGGACGACTGGCGCGCGCTGCTGCGCTCCTGGCAGCGCACCACTTCACAGATCTTTGGAATGGCCAGGTCGAAATGATCACACCTGCTCGCCTGCCGCAAAACGCTGCCGTGCGCCTGCCTGGCGGCGAATCCCTCGACCGGGCCGCCCACCCGGCCGCAGCCGCTACCCGGCGCGCCCCGCGCCCGCTGGTATGGCTGTTCTACCTGTACATCCTCTCCACACCCTTCTTTGGTTACTCGTTGTTCAACGTGGGCGCCCGCGGGCTGCTGCGTATCGACTGGGTCACCGCCATGCTGGTGGTGGGCATTTTCCTGCTCAGCCTGCTGGCCGGGAAAGCCCACCTGCGGCGCAGCCTCATCAACATCCTGGCGCTGGTGTTTGCCTACAGCGCCCTGTTCAGCATTCTCAGCCTGCTGCACCCCCACACCTACCTGGCCCAGTTCGTCGATTTCGGCACCAAGGGAGCCCAGTTCTTCATCTCGCTGGTGTTCTTCTTCAGCGTTTCCAACCTGGGGCTGCAAAAGTCAGAGGCCGTCACCATGGTACGGCTGTGGCTGGGCATCACCCTGCTGCTGTCGCTCTACGCCCTGTACCAGGTGCCGGCCCGCGTCTACGGCTGGGACTTTGCCAACTTTGCCCTCACCAACCCCTCTGTGGCGGCCGGGGGAGGCGAAGCCCGCGTGATCTATGGCTTCCCGCAGGTCAACAGCATCTTCCGCGAGCCCAGCTACCTGGGCGCCTACCTGCTGGCGCCCACCCTGCTGCTCACCACCATCCTGCTGAGGGGCCAGGGACGGGCCTTCTTCTTCAAGCATGCCCTGTTCAACTGGGGCACCCTGGCCGTCCTGTGCCTGGCCATGCTGGTGACCAGTTCCCAGGGCGCTTACCTGTCCCTGGCGGGCGCGCTGGGCATCGTCTTCCTCTCCGGCCACATCGACCGCAAGAAGATGATCGCCATTTTCACCGTGTGCCTGGTCGTTTTGGCCATCGTGGGGTTAATCCTCTCCTCGCTGCAGATCGACCTGTTGGGATCGATCGCCCTGCGCTTCAAATACCTGATCATCAACATGGTCAACCCCGACGAGACCACAGAAATCACCTCTTTCAAAGCTCGCTCGGAGTGCATCACGGCCGCCTTCCAGGCCTGGTCCCGTTCTCCCCTGTTGGGGGTGGGGTTGAACAACATGTCCTATAACTCCGACCTCTGTGACTACTCGCTCGGTTGGAGCCAGCTGGTCGCCGACCAGGGCATTGCCGGCATCCTCTCCATGCTGCTCGTCATCACCGCCCTGTGGTACAGCCTGACGCG
>JAAZNB010000476.1 GCA_012798515.1 Chloroflexota bacterium | reverse complement strand
GGTTACAACGAGATACCACAACAAAAGGTCAATCCACATAGGCCCTTTACATCATCCTGACACGGTCACGAACGTACCCGGTAGATTACCGTATCGCCCTGGCGATACACTTCATCCCACAGCTCGCCATTCCAGGCGTCGAATTTCTCGATCCCAAAGCCCGTATACATGGCGCGTTCCAACTGGCCGACGACGATGTATTCTACGTCGTATTGCTGCAGGAACTGCCTGGTGACGGTTTCGTCAATGCTCTTGTAGAACAGGTCGATGGCATTGACACGATCCCATTCCCATTCGGTGGGCGCGATAGCCCTCTGCTGGCGCTGGTGCCAGTTCCATCCCAGCACCCCTGGCAGCCCGGTATAGATGGTAAAACGCGACCCCCACAAGTATTCGGTCGTGTTGGCTTCCACAATCACCGGGGAACCTTGCACGTTCTCTTGCATCCAGCGGATGGCTTCATAATCCTGGCGCAGGTCCATCTCGACGCCATTGTACGCATAAGTCGAATAGGCCATGTAGGTCATCCCATCCAGCGTGTGCGGTGCGAGGCTGCTCATGCGATCTCGGATCTTGTCCGCCCCCCCCATCAGCGGGAACAAGGCCGCACAACCGACCAGCACGGCCAGGGCCACCTGCCAGGTCGAGCGCCATTGCGACAGCCACTGGCGAGCAACCGCCGGCGCCAGCCACATCAGGGCGGCTCCGGAGGACAAAGCGAACAAGGTCCAGGCCTGTAAATAGAACTTGAACACCGTGTTCATCCGGCCGACGTCGCCTTCCAGGACCACCAGCTCAACGCCCAGGCTCAACACCAGGGCCGATCCGACCATGAATAACACCAGACGTTTCTCGGCGCTCTGCCCCGGTCGCAGGATCAGGACCGCCGCCCACACGGCCACCGGCAGCGCCAGCCAGGCGATCTGCACGCCGGTGAAGAGCAGCACGACCACTGCCGCCACCAGAGCGACCAGCAGGGCTTCGATCACCACCCGGAAGGGGCGTAGACGGTTCAAATGCGACACCGGTGTGCTGGCCATCCACTCGCGCGTCTCCCACAACATCCAGGTGATGAGGATGAAGAGGAACAGGCCCCAATGGGTCACGTAGGACCAGAAAGGCGTATGGTCGCCCTCCCAGACACCGAATGTAGTGTATCCCTGCCCATACCAGTGGCTGTAGGGTAAGAAAAACGCCCAGGATAATCCGAACAACAAAGCCACGCCCAATAATGCGGTCAGGATACGCCGGGCCCAGGCCGGCAGCCCGTGGGGCAGGAAAGTCCGCTCCTGGCTGTAACTGATCGCCGTATAGATCACCACCACACAACCAATGGCCAGATAGGTGGGCAGGTCCCAGGTGTTCGTGGGCCGCAAACTGCCGATCACCAGTCCGCCTGCCGCGAAGCTGGCCAGGAAGTGCAGCCAGGCGGGAATGTGCACACCGTCACCCCACTGCCAGCGGTTCTTGAGGAAAGACAGCGCCCAACCCAGGGCCAGGATGGTCAATGGCAGGGCAAACAGGTGGGCATGCGGGTCGGCGTACAGAAAGGTAAACAAAGGAAATTCAGTGATTGGCTCGTTCGGGATTGCCCGGCTGGGGATCCAGTACCAATCCCCGGGCCCGTAAGGCAACGTGGCGCCCTGGATAAAACGTACCAGTCCCTGGAACGTCCACATCCAATGCTGGAAGATATTCGCACCTTCGATCGGGCCAACCGCAGCCAACCGTTGCAACCCTTGCCAGATCATGCGCACCGTGCCCAGGTTCCCCAGCACCAGCAGCCCCAGCGAAGACGCCAGGCCAGCCAACAACGGGCTCCAGTATTGCTGCCAGAACGTCGCCGGAGCTTCCGCTGCGTCTTCAGCGGGTTCGCGGGCAAACAGGTTCCAGCCGAAAGAAAACGCACCCAGGGCCACGAAGCAGAAAAACGTGGGCAGAATGAGGTTATAGGCTACGGAAGGTGTGATCCCGATCCACTTGACCAGCACCCCGCTCAACACAAAGCCATAGTAATAGTAATTGATGTACCCGCCGGCAAACCAGGGGTCGTAAGGCGGGAAGGTTGTACTGCGCAGTACGGCGTTGAAATAAGAAAAGTCCATCGGCTTTTCTCCGCCTTTGTAGGGATGCCACAGATCAGGATTCCCCAGGCGGACGAGGAGGAACAGCACGAAGCTGGCCAGCGCCAGGGCTTCGACCACCAGGAAGTACTTTTTACGCTGTTTCCATTCAGCGCGCAGGCCTTCTCTTTGCAGATAGGCCAATACCAGGTTCACCAGCACCAGCAGGAGCACTGCCGCACTGATGGTCGCTTTATCGAAGGGAATCTTCGCCGATCCGGCCAACCACACCAGGTAAGACAGGAGCAGCATGCCCAACAGGCGGGCGAGCGGGTAACCATGGTCAGGCAGCCCACGCAAAGCCAGACGCACGCTGGGATACACGATTACGCCCAGCAGGAACACCGCCAGATACCATAACACTGCCCCTACGCCCGGGTACTGGTTGAAAATGGCCCCCGGAGGGAACAGTTCCGACCAGGTGCCCCCGCTGCGTTGCCCGGCCAGGCGGTCTTCGGGCAGCATCAAATTAGCCGGATAACTGCCTACTTTGGCAGGGGTAACGTGGATTACCTGGCTGAGGTCGACGCTGGACAACAACTGGCGAACGTGGCTCCAATCATAGGCGTCCGTCTTCTTGAAGATCAACACCTTGGGATGGTCGTAAACGGTGAAGGACTCTTCCGCCGATTGGGTGTTGATTTGAATATTCCCCAGGGTCGGTTCGGATTGGAATACCTGGGTCAATTCGAATCCCAGGTCTCCGGTGAACATACCCGGCTGTGCTACCTGGTAACACCACAACAGGTCTTGCTCTGGCGGGCAGCCTAACAGCTCCCGGTAATAGGCTGTCGTCAGTGGATAACGTTCCGGTACCCGGGTCGTCGTTGCCCACTGGCGGTTGGAGGTGATAAAGATGTAATCGGCCTGGTCGAGGATGTCCAGGAAACGGTCCAGCTTATCGGCATTATCGTCCCAGTACATCTCGAAATTCAATTCACTGCGGTAAACGCCCTGGTTGAAATCGTACGGGTTATAACCCGGCATGCCCAGGGGCAAGGAATCGTCCCAGGAACTCTCGATAGCCTGGCGGCTGCCGTAGGCCGCGATCTTACCCGGTCCGTCCACATGCAGCCGGAGCTGGTAGGTCTGGCCCTTTTCCACCTGGAAAGGCCGGTCTAATTGGAGCGTATAGGCCTGGCCGCGCGGGTCCTCGCCGGCCTGGAACTGGCTGGTGGCCTGCGCCGTCGCCGTAGCCGGCTCGTCCGTGTCCGGCAGCCCCAGGGAAAGCGTCAGTGTTTTTTCTTGAGGCGCCGCTTCCCAATCCACAATGTGGGGCAGCAATGCTTGCCGGATCGTCCCGCTTTGCAGTGCAGTAAACAGGACGATGTAATCTTTATCCTGGTAGATGGCGTCTGCCGGGTCGACCAGGAAAGAATTGGTCTTCCCTTCCGGGGTCAGCATACTCACGCTGGCGCTACCGGCCAGGCTCAGTGCGCTGTCCGGCTCGATTACCTGCAGGGTCAGGAAATATTGCCTCCCGGCCTGGACGGGGATGGGCTGGGTGAACGGGATTTCGTACGCCTGGCCGCGTTCGACACCGTTGGACTGGAAATCTCCTACCAGGGTACCGGAAGTCAGAGGGGGCCCGTCCTGCTCCTCTTGAAGGGTGACCAGCAAGGTCAACGTCGCTGGCCCGCCCTCCGCCGTCACCCCGGTGTTCAGAATGTGGGCAATCTCGAAACTACTCACCGGACCGCTTACTTTCGGCACGAAGCTGACCGTCCAGGGGTTGCCGGAAGCCAGTGTGTAATTAGGCTGGAAAGCGATCAGCTGTGGGATGGAGCCGTCTCCGGATTCGATGGGCAGGTTGATCGCCACCGGAATATTCTGGTAAATCCACGTGCTGGCCGCTACCCGGGTCACCGGGCGAGTGTAGATTCGCGTAAAGGCATACGCCCACGCCACCGAGCCCAGCAGCACGACCGCCCCGATAGCCAAGGCCAGCCTCCGGCGCCAAATATCCCAACGCAGGTTTCCCCTTCGCTCCCAGAGCACAAATACTAACCAGGCAGCCATGATGGCCAGCGCGGGGTAGATCAGGTTTTGGTAACGCATATTGCGCGAGAAATTGATCGATTGCCAAATAAAATAGACCGCCGTCCAGCTCCACAACAGGATGTGCCGGCGCCACTCGCCCTTGAGCATGCGCCATCCCATGGCGAGGAAACCAGCCCAGGCCAGGATTCCCAGGGGCAGTCCCAATCCCCAATACAGGATATTGACAAAAGCAAAGCTGAACGGGCGGCGCGCCCACTGCAAAGCAGGCGGGAAATCCACGTCGCCACCGCTTTGCTGGCTGAGCTCACGCAGGTTATCCAACCAGTTCTGGTTCAATTGCAGGCCAAAGAAGCCCGGCCCGCTGAAGGCATACGGTTGGAAGATACGGAAGACCAGGAAGGCCGCCACGGCGCCCAGTACCAGGTTGCGCAGCAAGGGGAGTAGCCAGGCGCGGCGCTGTTGCCGCTCCAGCCGGCTCAGGTAGACCAGGGCCGCCAACGGCAGGGCCAACGCCAATGGAGCTGCGCTGACTTTCGACGCCATGGCCATGCCCAGGGCTGCTCCAAACAGCAGATAATATTTCAGCCCGGCGTCTATCCATGCCCGGCGCGGCGCGGCAGGGGCTTCGTCGTCTTCCTCCCCCGCTTCTACAGGCACAGGCCGGGGAACATGCACCGGGCCGGTCAGGATCAAGATGGCGAAATACAGGGCCAGGAGGGTAAAGAAACCGGTAAAGCTGTCTACGGCGAAGTAGTGCGATAGTTGGATGGGCAACACTGCACAGGCGTAAAAGGCCGCTGCCAACAGCGCCAACCAGTTTTTCCGGTAGAGCTGCCGGGCGGTCAAGAACACCAGCACCACAGTCATCAAGTCGATGGTCCCTGACAGGAACCTGCCCACCAGATAGACCTGGTCGTACCCCGTATTCTGCCACAATTCTGCCGCATAGCGTACGATGAAAATCGGTAAGGTGCCGTACACGAAGAACGAGTAGCCGCGATTGTTGGGATTGAGGGATGAAACGGCAGTGTTGAAGTAATCCGACACATTGCTTACCGGAGATATTGCCGTCTCCACCATGGTCAAGAAGCGCTCGTCGGGATGAAGATGTTGGTGGTCGTCCCAATTTATCCCGATGAAGCGGAAATAAGCTCCCGCCAACAGAATCCCAACCAGCAGGATGACGTAAATCCACGGGGTTCTGGTCTGGCTTTTCTGATCCGGCTCAGCCTGTGGTTCTGAAAGTTGTAAATCGGCCATAGAATATTTACGGACACAAAACGAGAATCAAATGGTTTTCAGTCGGGTGCGCCAGTGCTCAAGACTGGGGAGGCACATAAAAGCCGAGGAAATCTTTACCTTCCAGCGGCGAATTATAATATTTTACCCATCCCTGGGGATAAAGCTCTTCGAGTTTCGCCAGAGCTTCAGTGTTGTCAGGCTTCACGATAAACAGCTTGGCATTTTTGTCGGGTAACGTGGTCTCGAAATCTTCCGGCCACAGCGCATAATCCCGCAAGGGATCTCCGGCATTGATTCCTACCACGCGCGTATCCACCCAATAGGGATAGGGTACCACAAATGCGTCCGCCAGGGCGCCTTCAGAATCAGCAAACGAGCGGATCACGTGCCCAATCTGGGTCGTGTTCCACGCCCCGCCATAGAACTGGGTTTTGAACTGGCGGAATACCAGATCGTAGTTTTGAAAAGTGGTCCACGCCAACAGAGTAACCCCTAGGGCCCCCACCAACATTTTCCCGGTGCGGGTCCGGGTGCTGCGATTGATATTCGCAAACACGCTTTCGACTCCGATGGCCGCAATGATGAAAACCGGGATGATCGCCCCACCCGTACGGTTGAGGGAGGGGTTTTCGTCCGGGAAGGCCAGCGAAAGGATCGAGGGCATCATTAACAAGGGGATGGATAGGATCAAGAACAGATCCAGCCAGTCACGTTTACGGATGTAACGTACGCTCAACAGAATGATACCCACGAAGAAGAAAGCCGCTGTGACTACATCCAGCGCCGGCCGGTTCGTGATCGAGTGCACCCAGATGTTGCCATCTTTCCAGAAGAACATGGTCACCCCGTTCCACAGGTTGCTCAGAAAGATCAACCACACCGGTCCCGGGAAGGCTCGTTCCGTAGTGCCCAGACGCGAGAATGCCCGGTAGCCAAACATGTCCGGATCTTCGGTCATGTAGCGCAATAGAGGCAGAAAGACCACCAGGGAGACAAAGGCCAGGGCGCCCAGGGCAAAGATGGTCTGCCAACGCCCGCCGCGAGAGGATTTGTGCAACAGGTAGATGGCGACTGCCGCCACAGCCACAAACGGTACGATGCGCATGGGGCTGTAGCCGTGCAGGCCAATCCCCAACGCCAGGCCGGCCAGGATAAAATCATTGCGATTGGAATTTCTCAGGCCGCGGATTAAATAGTACAGGAACGGAGCGGCGAACAACGGGTAAAGGGGGAAACGCAGACCGATGCGCGAGATGACGTTCGGCCAGTACGCGATGCCCGCCATGAAGAATGCCAGCAGCCCCACCCAGCGGTTACCGATCTCTTTGCCCAACAGGTAAATGTAGGGCAATGTGAACAATCCGGCCAGGGCGGTGCCGATCTTCAAGCTCATGAAAGACAGCCCCGTGCCGAGCAGCGTTGCAATCGTCGCCGTCAGGTACATCTGGATGGCTTCCCGCCCGGTGTTGCGGGGGAAGAAAATCGAGGTCTGCCCGTTTAAAACGTCAGAGACGTCCAATAACTTTTCGGCATGATCGCTGAACATTTCTCCAGGGATCTGCGGTAGTTGTGAAAAGCGGAAATAAATAGCCACCAGGGCCACCAAAATGAACAGCAGTTGGAACCCGGAGAGATGGATGCGCACTTCAGGGTGGCGTACGAAGGCCCGCACCTTGTCCAGGGCCCCTTTGATCCACGGCCGGTCACCCGGCAGCCACAAAGAACGCAGCACCAGAAAAATGGTCAGGCCCCATACCAACATGTTCAGGGGAGTAAAACGATTGCCGGTAAATAGGATAAAAGCAACGAGAATCAGCGGGATCGAAAGCAGGAAGGGATTGCGGCGGATGTCCATGGGCATGGAAGTAAACGGTTTCTCTTCCAGCTCGGGCAGGGTCCAACTTTGGTCCAACAGCGCCCACACACACATCACAGCCGAGAAAACGTACAGACCAACGGCCACGGGCAGTCTCGGTTGGGGCGGCTCCAGCAGCACCTGGGCCAGAATGGCCGCACACATGGCCAGCACCAGACGCACCGGCAGGGCGATAAACCATTTACCCGTGCCAGGCGCTGCCTGGTCTTCCGGTGTCTGGGTAGCGATTAATTCGGAAGAACCGTTCGAGCTGCCGTCGCCGGAAGGCGACACTTGCAACGGGATTTCAATTTGTTCGTGAGTCAGGTGCAGCTTGGCTTTGATATAGTCAAGGACGCTGGGTTCATCCATACCATCACTCTTTTTTGTTGATATTATATCCAAAACGTAACCACGAGCCTGCGGTGAAAGAGGCCCACCCTGTTCCTGGTCCCACTGATGGGCTCTATTTCACCGGCGGGGCCGGCTCTGATTGGCGATAAGCAATGTAAAACGTGTAAGAGCCATCCGCACATTCAGGATCTTCGTCATAATACGGTTGGAGTAGTCTTTGAGTCAGGCCCAGGTTCCACCGGGTGGGGAAAAGGACCCAATGCCCGCTGAGCCTTTTCATGATCCAGGACGGCACCCCCAGGTAATGTCCCCATTCGAGCGCGTGCAATGCGCCCGGGGAAAAGTAATGCCACCAACGCTCCAGGCGAAAACCGGCGCGTTCCAGGCGCTCTTGCCAGACTTCGGGCGAATCACAGTGATAGTGCCGCGAGATCCGGTTGAAGAAAGCACGGTATCTGTCTCCCAACCATTTTAAGCCCATCCGGTCGAAAAAAGTGGAGACGGAAAGATTGTTAAGGAATTGTTGGTTGGGGACGCAGAAAACAAAAACAGCCCCCGGGGTTAAAACCCGTCCAATCTCGGCCAGTACGGCGTCCAGCTCGGGAATGTGCTCCAGTACCGAGTTGCTGATACAACTGCCAAAACTGGCATCCGGGAAAGGCATGTCACTGCCATAGCCCTGGATAACGGCGCCGTACCCGCTGCTACGCACAGCCTCCCGGATCGGATCGGCCCAGGGATCGATGCCGACGTCCAACGGGCGCTCGAAGGTGATCGAAGCAAAACAACCATCCCCGCATCCCACGTCGAGGACCGGCCCTGGCAGCTCGATGGACTGGTAAAAGCGAGACTCGACCGCCCGCAGTAAAGCGCGAAAATAGGGTAAGTCGCGCAGATGCAGCCACAAGAAATCTTTTTGCGCTAAGCGATTGCCTTGCTCTTCAGACAAAACGGTAAACACCGGCTCTTTCTTTATAGAATGGTGCCAATCCAGAACAGGTCATTCTTTTAATTCATCCAGAATAGCCTGGAACAACTTCTCGTATTCCACTGCAATCGAGTCTGGTCGATAGCGGTCTCGGATCGGTTCGAGGTCAGAGTGATACTCATCCGGATGTGATAAAACGTCGATCAATGCCTGGGTCAACCCCTTAGAGTCTCCAATGTCGATGATCTTGCCCATCTTGTGTGTCAAGACCGGCTGCCGTACCCCCGGCAAATTCGAAGCAATGCAGGGAACCCCGTTGAGCATCGCCTCGATCTGTACCAACCCAAAAGCTTCGGTCGAATTGAGGCTGGAAAGTACCAGGACGTCCAGGTTGGGATAAAACTTGGCCATCTGGACGGGATCCAGCACCCCCAGGAACTTCCAGTTCCCGGCTGCTTCGTATTGGCGGATGGTGGGGATCAGCCTTTCGTAATACTTTTCTTCACCGATGATGTTCTGGTACGGGCCGGCAAACTGAACCATTGCGTCCGGGAAAGTCTCCAGCAGACGCGGCATGGCGTCGAGCAGCACTTCCACACCCTTCTCCGTGGCAAAGCGGGCCGCCATCCCGATCACCGGTCGCCGTTTTTGGGGATTGTTCTGCTCACAGAAGCCGGCCACTTCAGCGGCCGTGACCTCCGGAAGTTCTACCGGCGGTGGAATGACGTGCAGCTTATCCAGATAGCGCCGCAGGTAAGGTGAATGCTCGGCGTAATCGCGTGTATAAGTTACAAAGCGGTGCGTGTAACGCGCTGCCAGGTTGTTCATCAAATCGACCGCCCGGTTGGCGGCCCAGGCCATCAGTCCCGGCGGCATCAACAGATCGCAGTGATAAGTAATCACGGTAGGCTTACCCAACAGGCGCCCACGCATGGCCACCCCGGCTGCGTCAAACTGGGGCAGGTGCAATTGGATGACGTCGTGTTCGAGCACCAGCCGGTTGGCAATCATGCCAAAAGTCGGCATGATCACACCCTTGCTCAACCGGAACAGGACCGGCACGCGCACGATGCGCACCCCATCCTGTACCTCCTGACCGGGAAGAGATTGATCGTACTGGGAAGTCAGAACCGTAACCTGGTGGCCACGCCTGGCCAAGGCCTTGGCCAGGCGTTCAGCATAAATAGTCAAGCCGCTCGTATGCGGGCGGTAATAAGTCAACACAATCAAAATACGCATACGGACCCTCTAGAACAACTGGCGGTTCGACTTGACCCAATCGAACAGGCACTGCATCCCCTCTTGTACGCTGTAACGCGGTTTCCACTCCAGAATGCGGGCAGCCTTGCCAATGTCGGAGACGTAGATCTTCTGGTCCCCCGGGCGCCAGTCCCCGCGCCCCACCGGGATGGCCTTATGAGCCAGCTGCTCGATGATCGGCCCGAACTCGGTCCAGATGGAGATGGTGTTCGCCGGGCCGCCGCCCAGGTTGAAAACGTTGCCGGCAGCCTGACCGATGTGTTCGATGGCGTGATCGTAGGCGTCCAGCAGGTCTTCGACGAAGAGCACATCCCGGACCTGTTTGCCATCTCCATAAATGGTGATCGGTTTGCCGGTGATGGCTGCGATCATAAACCATGCCACCCAGCCCTGGTCCTCGACGCCAAACTGGCGCGGGCCATAGATACAACTCTGGCGCATGACCACGGTAGGCAGGTCGTAGATGCGGTGATAATCGCGCACGTACTGGTCGCCGCTGCCTTTTGAGCAGCCATACGGCGAATGAAAATCCAGGGGCATGGCCTCTGAAATCCCGTCAGGGTAATCCGCGTAGCGATAGCGCTCGGCTTCCTCGACGACGCGTACGTCTTCCATACCCCCATATACTTTATTGGTCGAAGCATAGACCACAATGGGCTGTGTACCGGCTGCACGGGCAGCCTCGAGCACGTTAAACGTGCCCTGGGCATTAATCTCGAAGTCAGGGCGAGGGTCGGTGACCGAGGTCGTGACGGCCACCTGGGCGGCCAGATGGACGATGACGTCCACGTTATGCGCGGCTGCGGCGATAGCACTGGCGTCGCGGATGTCCGCGGTGGTCAACTGAAATGCGTCTTTGCCAAATTGTTCTTCGAGCCAGGCCAGGTTTTTCGCTGCCCCGTGGCGCGACAGATTGTCGTAGATGTGAACTTGTTCACCACGCCTTAACAGGCGTGAAACATAATTCGAGCCGATAAAACCGGCTCCTCCGGTGACCAGAAAGCGTTTCGACATTCGAAACCTGCTCCATTCATATGTATTTCTCCGAGATCACTCTCGTGATTTTGCCTGTGAAAAGACAGCTGACAACGAATGGCCTTCCAACACCAATCCCCACAATCCCAGCAGCCCGGTCACGACGAACTGCAAGAAGTGCATCGAGATGGCGTAGGCTGTGGCCGCCGAAACGTTTACATCCAGCAGGGAGAGCGCCCCCACCAGCGCCGCCTCGAAGACGCCCAACGCCGCCGGCGCCGAGGGAATGGCGATGCCCAACGCCAACACACCATCGGCAAACGCCGCCCACCAAAACTGCGCCTGGGGCACAATGGGGATCAACATCACGTAGTAAATAACCACCCAGATGACCCACGAAATGGCGATCATAGAAAAAGCCGCCAGAAAACGCAGTGGATCGGTGATGACGCTCAGCCCGTTCAACAGCGAACCGATGCGCGGGATGACCTGCTTTTGGACCAACGGCCATCGCGCTCCCAGCCGGCTAACAAAGTCTTGGACCCACTGGTTATAGCGCGCCGCCAGGTACATCAAGACCAACCCGACCACTACCAGGATCAGGGTAACAATGGCGACCGGGCGTGCCCAGGCCATCCCCAACGCCAACGGTAAAGTGATCAACAGCAGCGTAGCTGCCATAGCCAGGTCGAAGATGCGCTCGATGACAATGGTCGAGAGCACGTGGAAGGGCCCCATACCGCTGGCCTGCCCCATGAAAACCGCCCGTCCAAACTCACCGGCGCGCAGCGGGAATAGATTGTTTAGTAAATAGCCTTCGTTAATGATGAAGAAAGCCTGGCGCAGGCTGGCTTTTCCCCGCAGCGTAATTCTCCAGGCCAGGGCACGGGTTCCCAGTGAAATCAAGGTCAGTGCTACGGCAATCACCACGTTCAACAGGCGCAGTGATTCGAAAGCCGTAGACAGGTCCTGCCAGCTGGCCAGGCGGAACACCAGGAACAAAGCCACGATGCTGATGACCACACCCGGGAGCCAGCGACGGGCGCCTTTCCAGAAGGAAGATGGCTGAGCTGCTTTCATCTTATTCATCCTCCAAACGCAACACAGCCATGAATGCCTCTTGGGGAATCTCGACACTGCCAACCATTTTCATGCGCCTCTTGCCCTTTTTTTGCTTTTCCAACAGTTTCTTCTTGCGGGTGATGTCGCCGCCATAACATTTGGCCAGCACATCTTTCCGCAGCGCCTTTACGTTGGCGCGCGAGATAATCCTGCCCCCAGAGGAAGCCTGGATCGCGACGTCGTACAGCTGCCTGGGGATCAGCTCTTTCAGCTTGGTAACTAAGGCCTGGCCTTTGTGGTAGGCGTTCTCTTTGTGCACGATAGCGGCCAGGGCGTCTACCGGCTCACCGCCGACCAGAACTTCCAATTTAACCAAATTTCCCGGACGATATTCCAGGAATTGGTAATCCATCGAAGCATAACCTTTGGTGCGTGATTTTAAGGCGTCGAAGAAATCCACGATCAATTCCAGCAGCGGGATCTCGAAGCTGAGCTGCACCCGGTTGGGGGCCGGGAATTCCTGTTCCACATATACCCCCCTGCGTTTGGTGACCAGGTCCATGATCGTGCCGTAATAATCGGTTGGGGTAAAGATCTGCAACTTCATCCAGGGCTCGAGGATTTCACCGATCGTGGATTCATCCGGCAGCTGTGCCGGTGAATCGATCCGCAGGGTCTCACCGTCCAACATGTGCAACTCGTACTCAACCGAGGGAGCCGTCACCACGATGTCCAGCTCATATTCCCGTTCGAGCCGTTCCTGGATGATCTCCATATGGAACAGGCCGAGGAAACCGCAGCGGAAACCAAAATTGAGCGCCTGCGAGGTCTCTGGCTCGAAGACCAGCGCGGCGTCATTTAGTTGTAGCTTTTCCAGTGAATCACGCAGGTCGGGGTAATCTTCACCATCCACCGGGTAGATGCCGGCAAACACCATCGGTTTGGCGTGCTGGTAACCGGGCAACGGCTTTTGGGCCGGATTGCCGGCCAGGGTCACCGTGTCTCCCACGCGACTCTCGGAGACGGTCTTCAAACCGGTAGCAATGTAACCCACGTCCCCCGCCCGCAGCACCTCCACCGGACGCATATCCGGTGAAAAAACGCCAATCTCCACCGGGCGCACGACCGCGCCGGAAGCCATCAGGCGAATATTATCCGTGGTTTTGAGCGTGCCTTCTACCACACGGATGTATGCGATTACGCCTTTATACGAATCATAATGGGAATCGAAGATCAGGGCGCGTACGGGAAGGTCCGGGTCACCCTGGGGTGGCGGCACCAGCCTGACGATGGTCTCCAGGACCTGGTCCACGTTCAAACCATCTTTGGCAGATATTCTCAAGATCTCATCGGGGATGAAACCCAGTAAATTGCTCAATTCTTCAGCCACCTCATCCGGGCGGGCAGAAGGCAGGTCGATCTTATTAATAACCGGGATGATCACCAGGTCCGATTCGAGCGCCAGGTATAGATTTGCCAGCGTCTGCGCCTCAATACCCTGGGTTGCATCGACAATTAATAAAGCGCCCTCGCAAGCTGCCAGAGCGCGGCTGACTTCGTAGTTAAAATCCACGTGGCCAGGCGTATCGATCAGGTTCAGTTCGTACGTGACCCCATCCTGGGCGGCATAAGCCATACGTACGGCCGATGCCTTGATGGTGACCCCCTTTTCGCGCTCCAGTTCCATACTATCCAGGACCTGGGCTACCATTTCACGGTCCGAGATGGTTCCCGTCAGCTGTAACATACGGTCCGCCAGGGTCGATTTCCCGTGGTCGACGTGGGCAATAATGCAAAAATTACGGACGTCCTTCGCCATAGCAGGTAGAAGTATACCCTATATTGTCAAAAGATTAGCCAAGATGGCAATCGATTCCAGCGCCTGGCCGCGGTAGCAATTGTTGAAATACACCAGGGTGCGGGCACAATCTCGATCGAGCCGGGTGAGACGTGGGAGCCATTCCTTCAACTCCGCTCCAGAATAGGCATAATCGTACCGCACACGCGGGTTCCGCCCGTGAAAACGCACATAGCCCACCGGCCGGGCCGGGAAATCCAAGCCAGCCATGCGGCTCTTCCATCTGGCGTCATCCGCGTACCCCAGGCTCACCGGCAGGCCGGCCAACATGGCCAGGCCTTCCTCCGCCAACCACTGCGGGTGGCGCATTTCTACCACCAGCGGGCAGTCTCCCATCTCCTCGACCAACCGGCGCAGGTAATCTTGATTCGCCGGGTCAGGCCGGAACGAGGGCGGAAATTGGGCCAGTACCGCCGCCAACCTGTGCTCCTGACGGAGCGGGTCAATTGCCTGGAGAAATGCTGGTAGATGTTGTCCATCTCTTGCGTGGGTCAAGCCGCGCAGCATCTTGACAGAAAATAAAAATCCGTCCGGCGTCTGACCGATCCAGTTGCGTACCGTCTTGAGCGCCGGGATACGGTAAAAAGTTATATTCAGTTCCAGGGTGGGTAACAGGTTGGCGTAATAACCCAGCCATTGCGCGGCCGGTAATCCGGGCGGATACACCGTTCCACGCCAGTCTCGATAGGAGAAACCGGACGTTCCCATGAAGATCAAACTTCTAAGACTCCATCAATCAGCACAGGTATAGACTCCACCGGCTCCCCGGGGAAGGCCAGGTGCGCCAAAAATTCGACGTTACCTTTGGGCCCCAGCAGCGGAGAGCGCGCCAGGCCCAATATGCCAAAGCCTTCCTTTTCGGCCGCCGCCAGTACGTCTTCCAGCACCCGCCGGTGGACTGCCGCATCGCGGATCACGCCCTCTCCCCTGGCGGCTTCAGCCCGTCCGGCTTCGAACTGCGGCTTGATCAACGCCACCAGCCGGCCGCCGCCGGTGAACCAACCGCGTGCCACCGGTAGCAGGACTTTCAAAGAAATAAAAGAAGCATCGATGGTGACCAGCTCGATAGCTTCCGGGAAGGATCCCACGAAACGGGCATTGGTACGTTCCATCGACACCACGCGCGGGTCATTACGCAGCTTCCAATGTAACACACCATAACCGACGTCGATGGCGTAGACCTTTCTGGCGCCGTGCTGTAACAGGCAGTCCGTGAAACCGCCGGTCGAGGCGCCTACGTCGGCGCACACCTTGTCTTGCAGGTCCAGCAGGTCGAACGCCACCAGGGCGCCTTCAAGCTTTTCGCCCCCACGAGAAACGTAACGCGGGCCATGGTCCACGCTCAATTCGTCCGTAGCCAGGATCTTGGATGCCGGTTTGATGACCACCTGCCCGTTCACGCGCACCTGGCCGGCCATGACCAGGCGTTGAGCCAGGGCCCTGCTGTCGGCCAGGCCCCGCTCGGTTAGCAATACGTCTAAGCGAATCTTTTCCATTGCGTATATTTTACAACGCAATCCCTCAGCGGCCTATGCAGCCGGCCGATTGAGGCGAGCTACACGCCAAACGCCGCCGAGCAGCTCATAAAAGCGAAAGCCCGGCTCCAGGTGAGCTAAAATCCTCTGCGCTTTTAGAAAGATATGATATGATAAATGCCATGATTCGGGGATTGATCAAAAGCCTGCGTCCTCGCCAGTGGACCAAAAATGCCTTCGTACTGGCCGCTCTCGTCTTCGACCGCCAACTAACCAACGTCACTGCCCTGTTACATTCGTTAGTTGGTTTTATTTTGTTTTGTCTGGTGTCCAGCGCGGTCTATCTGCTGAACGACATCGTCGATGTCGAAGCGGACCGCCAACACCCCACGAAGCGTAACCGCCCCATTGCTGCCGGTATCGTCCCCATCCCAACCGCCATAGCCGCCACGGTGGCAATCCTGGCGATTTGTTTCCCCCTGGCTTACCTGCTCTCGCCCATGTTCGCCGCCATCCTGGTAGCCTATTTCTTGATGAATGTGGCCTACTCGAACTGGCTGAAACACGTCCCCCTGGTCGACGTGATGATCATCGCCGCCGGTTTCGTCCTGCGCGTCGCTGCCGGCGTCAGCGTGATCCATGTGGAACGCTTCTCGCCCTGGCTGTACGTGGTGACCACCCTGCTGGCTCTGTACATCGGCTTTGGCAAACGGCGTGCTGAGCTCACCCTGTTGTCCCAAAACGCTAATTCACACCGCCGGGTACTGGATGGATACACGCTGCCCCTTCTGGACCAGCTCATCATGGTGGTGTCCAGCACGACCATCGTGGCCTACAGCTTGTACACCTTCTCTGCTCCCAACCTGCCCGATAACCACACCATGATGCTGACCATCCCATTCGTCTTGTACGGCATCTTTCGCTATCTCTATCTGATGCAGGTGGAAGGTGTGGGGGGAGAGCCCGAAGAGCTTCTGCTCAAAGACCGCCCCCTCCAGATCGCTATCGCGCTGTGGGCCCTGGCCGTCCTGATCATTTTCTACCTCACCTGACCCTTTCACGACCATGCCTGCCATAAGTGCTTCTGCCCCCGGGAAGGCCATCCTGTTCGGTGAACATGCGGTCGTCTACCAACGTCCCGCCATAGCCGTGCCCGTCCACCAGGTAAGGGCCAAAGCCGTCGTCATGGCCAGGCCGGGGGCGCCCTCCGGCGAAGTATGGATCGACGCTCCGGGCATCGGCCTGAACACCCGGCTGGATGAGCTCCCCGAACAGCATCCTTTCCGCACCCTTATCCAGCTGCTCAAGCAGGCCATGGGGCTTCCCCACCTGCCCGCCCTGCACCTGCACATCACTTCGACCATCCCGCTGGCGGCCGGACTGGGCTCCGGTGCGGCGGTGTCGGTGGCCATGCTGCGCAGCCTATCCGCCTTCCTTGGCCACCCACTGGCCGACCAACAGGTATGTGAGCTCTCTTACGAAGCCGAAAAGTATTACCACGGTACGCCTTCCGGCATCGACAACACCGTGATTACCTACTCTCAACCGATCCTGTTCACCCGCGGCCAGCCCTACCAGATCCTGCCCGTCGGTGGCCAGTTCACCCTGATCATCGCCGACAGCGGCATCCAGAGCTCGACGGCCGAGATGGTACAGGGCGTGCGCCAACGTTACGAGCAGGCCGTCGAGACGTACGAAGCCCGCTTCGACGCCATGGCTGCGCTGGTCGAAAAAGCCCGCCACGCCATTCAAAAAGCCCAGCTGGAACTGTTGGGCCAGCTGATGAACACCAACCACCAGCTCTTGCAGCAGATCGGGGTTTCTACCCCACAGCTGGATGAGTTGGTCCGGGTCGCCGGTCAGGCCGGGGCCCTGGGCGCCAAGTTATCCGGCGCCGGCGGCGGGGGCAATATCATCGCCCTGGCGCCACAGGAGCGCGTCGATTCGATTCAGGCCGCGCTACGCCAGGCCGGTTCCTCCCGTACCCTGGTCAGCCACATCCATCCCACTGTTGCCAACCGGTAAGGCTAATCTGATGCTCTACTTTCTCAAATTAGGCGGTTCCCTCATCACTCAGAAGGCCAGGGCCTACACGGCCCGGCGCAAAACGCTGGCCCGCCTGGCGGCTGAGGTGGCCGCCGCGCAGCGTGAGAACCCGGAGCTCCAGCTTGTTCTGGGACATGGTTCCGGGTCTTTCGGTCACGTGGCGGCTCAGAAACATGGTACACGTCACGGCGTACAGGGGGCCGCACAATGGGCCGGCTTCACCGAAGTCTGGCGACAGGCGCGCGCGCTCGACCAGATTGTGCTGGATGCATTCCAACAGACCGGCCTGCCGGTCATGGCTTTTCCCGCCTCAGCCGCCTGTATCGCCAATCAAGGCAAAGTCGAGCAGTGGCACATCACCCCCATCCGGCGTGCGCTTCAATCCGGTCTGATCCCGGTCATATATGGCGACGTCATTTTCGACACCCAAATGGGGGGCACCATCCTATCCACTGAGGAATTATTCATGCACCTGGCCCGAGAACTGGCCCCTCAACGCATTCTGCTGGCCGGAAACGAACCGGGTGTGTGGGCCGATTATCCCCAACGCCAACGCCTGGTGCAAACCCTCACCCACCAGACCTACCAGCACTACTCCCAGAACGTGGGAGGCTCGTGGGCAGTGGACGTCACCGGTGGTATGGCTAAAAAAGTCGAAAGCATGCTGCGTATCTGCGCAGAGGTCCCTGGTTTGCAAGCGCTCATCTTCTCCGGTAATCAAGAACAGGCCGTTTATCGTGCCTTGCTTGGAGAATCACCCGGTACTATAATCTTTAAAGATTAAAAATATTCGTAACGACTCAGCCGGAGGTAAAAGGAACCCAAATCTGCCTTCACCCCCTGAGTGATTACATTTATTCGAACCGGGCAAAGAGGGGTATTGATTGCTTTGAGCAGTACTTGTACCTTTTTAGGTCCCCAGCGCGTTCAACTCATCCCCGTCCCCACTTTGCCGGCATCTCCAAGGGTTGATTTTTCAGAAATACCTCACCGCAGCGTCGTGCGCCGCATGGGATCTCCCCGGCCCGGTAGCGCCGTGAGGGAAGGAGAGAGAAATGATCTTCACTCGCTCGCAACTGG
Organism: Chloroflexota bacterium; assembly: GCA_012798515.1. Taxonomy (GTDB): domain Bacteria; phylum Chloroflexota; class Anaerolineae; order Anaerolineales; family Anaerolineaceae; genus JAAZNB01. The sequence continues at coordinate 33,869 of JAAZNB010000476.1, read as the reverse complement.
AGGACATCGAAGAACGCAACCTGGCCCCGTACGGGATCAAGAGTAAAGATTCCCGCGGCCGGCTTCATCCCGAGGATGAGCCCGATTACCGGACCCGCTTTCAACGCGACCGGGACCGCATTCTGCATACCACAGCTTTCCGTCGCCTCGAATACAAGACCCAGGTCTTCATTAATTACGAGGGGGATTACTACCGCACACGTCTCACCCACACCCTGGAGGTCACCCAGACCGGCCGCACCGTTGCCCGCGCCCTGGGCGCCAATGAAGACATGGTCGAAGCCATCTGTATGGCGCACGACCTGGGCCATCCTCCGTTTGGACACTCCGGCGAGGCCATCCTCGCCAAACTCATGCACGATTACGGTGGCTTTGATCACAACAAACAATCCTTCCGGATTGTGACCGAGCTCGAACAGCGCTATCCAGAATACCCTGGCCTGAACCTGACCTGGGAAGTCCTGGAAGGCATCGTCAAACACGAGACGGAATACGATATTTCAGACGCCCGCGATTTCAACCCGGAGCTGCGCGGCCACCTGGAAGCCCAGATTTGTAACGCCGCCGATGAGCTGGCGTATACTGCTCACGACCTGGACGACGGCCTGCGCTCCGGTATGATCACCACCGACATGTTGGAGGAACTGGACCTGTGGGTTATCATCACCAACAGCGTCGGTTGGCACAAAGAGGATGGACTCACCGACCTGGCTCGCCATCGCATCATCCGCCGCCTGATCGGCACCGAGGTAACAGACCTGGTACAGTGCACAGACCAGCATTTACGCGAAAGCAACGCCCGTACCGTGGACGATTTACAGCGTCTACCGTATAATGTGGTCGGTTTCTCTGAAGAGATGAACCGTCGCAACCGGCAGCTCAAAGACTTTCTCTTCAACAATCTGTATCGCCACCACCGGGTCGTGCGCATGGCTGTCAAAGCCGAACGGATCTTATCCGACCTGTTCACCGCATATCGGGAAGAACCATCCATCCTCCCCCGGCACGTTCAGCAACGGATGGGGACCTGGTCTCTCGAAAGAACGATTTGTGACTATATCGCCGGGATGACAGACCGTTTTGCCATCGACGAACATAACAAACTCTTCGACCCGATGACCTTGCCCTAAGAATCAATTGGGATCATTCATCATTTACAGGAGCGATTATGGCCAATGAGGTATCGTACTTAACTGCAGAAGGGGCGGAGCGTTTACGAGAAGAGGTCGAGTATTTAAAAGGCCCTGCCCGTGAACAGCTGGCGCAGCGCCTGCGCGCCGCCATCCAGCAAGGGGATCTGTCCGAAAACGCGGATTACAGCGCCGCCAAAGAAGAACAGGGCTTCCTCGAAGGACGCATCCTGGAATTGGATCAGATTCTCCGTAATGCAGTGATCATTGACGACATCGAAAAGAAACCCAACGAGGTTGGCATCGGATCCAGCGTCACGATCCAGGAAGACGATTTTCCTCCCGAAACATACTACCTGGTCGGGCCTAAAGAAGCCGACCCGACCCAGGGACGCATCTCCCACGAATCCCCCATCGGCCGGGCCCTGATCGGGCACCACGAGGGCGACGTCGTCACAGCAGATACCCCCACCGGTTCGCTGCGTTTCAAGATCCTCAAAATCGAATAGAGCCAAACAATCCCAAACATAAAGCCGGGCCCTTTGTGAGCGCCCGGCTTTTTTTATTCATACCAGACCGGCTTAAGCCGACGTCTTTTGCCACACAGATAGTTCGAGCGTCATACGGTCGAAGAAACTGCCCGCCGGCAGCGCGCCCTGGCCGTAGTTCATGTCCACGACCCGCGCTTCGACCTGCAAGGTGGCCGTTTCCAGGATCACATGGCCGCCCGGCTCCACCAGCACCGGTTCGCCTTTGGAAGCCAGGCGCTGGTTGGTGTTGGCGTCGTTGAAAGCATGCTCGCTCATCAAGACTTTGGTGACAGTCTGGATGTCGTTCTTGTCGAACAGCCACACTTCGAAGGCAGTCACTTTCTTGGGATCGCCGACGCCGATGGTTTCCGAAATACCCACGCCGCACTCACCCAGGAACTCACCCGAGGGAGAATCGATGCTAAACGAATCGTCGTACAGGTCGTCCCCACCCACGTAGGTGGTCACAAACTGGGCCACGGGGGGGTCCTGGCCCACCGGTGTATACTCCGGCGTATGCGCTGCCTGGCGGCTGCCGGATTCTTGGGGTTGGCGCACGGATTTGAATAAGCCGCCCCCACCTTCGCCGCCCCGTCGGCGCAGCACCAGCACGTATACCAGGGCACCGCCGATGACCAGTGTCAGCAGACAGAAGACGCCCAACAAGACCAGCGGACTGGTCGGGGCCGCCTCAGAGGTAGCTGCACGGGTAGGCGTAACCCCGGGCAGGGCGGTGCCCATCGCCGTCGTCGGCGCGGCGCTGGTGGCAACCGGGCCCGGCAACGTCGCCCCGGAAGCAACCAGGGTGGTAAAGGCAGACACGTCCTGGGGATTCAAACGCGGGTCCAATTGGAGCTGCGCCAGAAGATCGGAGGCCCCCGAACCTAACTCGTCCCACCGTTGGAGTGCCAGTTGCGCATCTTGATTCCGGGCATAGGAATCTACCGACATGCGTAGATAATCCAGCTTGAGGTCTTCTCGGAGATGCTCGACCGATGCGTCAGTCCATTCCACCGGGAATAAGCCCCACCCCAATACAGGCAAACCAATAATTAAACCGAGAATGAATCCGAGTGCGGCCGCCACGAGCGGCCTGTTCAGTTGCTCCTGAATTCTATCCATCTTCTAGCTCCTGCAGGTGTATCGTAAAACCCCGATCCTGATGATGTTGTCGAGAACAGCCAAGAAACCGATGGAACTCTTGCTTATTTTAGAACGAATTTCCATCTAAAGCAACTGCTTCTTTCCTGGCCATCCGCGCGCGCCAAACCACTTTCCCGCGTCCCAACCGGTAAGTCGATCTACAACCAGTACCGTGCAAGCATCATGCCGTTTCAGGAGCCGAGCTTTCTACCTTTTCCTGTAAAAACGTCTCTTCACAACGCAGGCACTGAAACTCACGTTTGTTGGCAATAACCAGCATGCCCCCACATTTCGGGCAGGGCGCGGCCACCGGGCGTTTCCAGGAAGTAAACTGGCATTCCGGGTAATTGGCGCACCCGTAGAAAACCCGCCCCTTACGGGTCTTTCTTTGTACGATATCACCGCCACATTCCGGGCATTGCACACCAATCTTCTCCAACAAAGCTTCAGTGTGGCGACAGGCCGGGAAGTTGCTACAGCTGATGAACTTTCCGTAACGCCCCCAGCGGATGACCAGGTCGTGTCCACACTTCGGGCATGGCCGGCCGACTTTTTCCAGCTCCGATTTCGTCTCGGGCATCAATTCCTGAGCCCGTTTCAGCTGCGGAGCAAAATCTCTATAGAAATCGCTGATCACCTCAGACCAGTTGCGCCCACCCACGGAGATTTCGTCCAGGTTTTCCTCCATGTTGGCAGTAAAACCAGGGTCGACGATGTCTGAAAAATGCTCGACCAGCAGGTCGTTGACCAGCATGCCCGTCTCGGTCGGGAACAGGCGTTTGCCATCCCTGACCACGTAACCCCGATCCTGGATCGTGGACAGGATGGGCGCATAGGTCGACGGGCGGCCAATGCCATTTTCCTCCAGGACCTGTACCAGGGAAGCCTCGGTATAGCGGGGCGGCGGCTGCGTAAAATGTTGTTCCGGGATCAAGCGTACCAGGTCCTGTTTCTGGCCTTCCTCCAGGTCGTTGGGGATGATCGTATTTTCGCCTTCTTCGTTCTTCTGGTCCTCGTCCTGGGTCTCTTCGTATACCACCAGGAAACCGGGGAATTTAAGCGTCGAGCCGGAACTGCGCAGCAGGTAATTCTGAGCGGCGGCATCGGCGCTGATTTCCACCGACAACGTATCGTACACGGCCGCTTCCATCTGGCAGGCGACGAAACGCTGCCAGATCAACTGGTACAGCTTGAACTGGTCCGAACTCAGTTTAGACTTGATCTGCTCGGGCAGGCGCATCACCGAAGTGGGCCGGATGGCCTCGTGAGCTTCCTGGGCGCCCTTGGCCCGGGTACGGTAATGTACCGGCGCAGACGGTAAGAAGGACTGGCCGTAATTCTTCAAAACCAGCTGGCGGACCTCTTTCAGGGCAATCTCCGAGATGTTGGTCGAATCCGTACGCATATATGTGATCAGGCCGGTATTGCCGCCCTCACCCACATCCAGGCCTTCGTAGAGTTGCTGTGCCAGGGCCATGGTACGTTTGGCCGTGTAGCCCAGCCGGCGCGAGGCCTCTTGTTGCAGCGTGCTGGTAATGAACGGGGCCAACGGTTTACGCCGCCGCTCTGAACGCTTGATCTTCTGGATCTGGTAATCGGCCTGTTCCAGGTCGTCCAGCGCTGCATCGACGATCCCTTTGTTCGACAGCTCCGGTTCTTTATCACCGATCCGCACCAGGCGGGCCAAAAATGTGCTGCTGCCGTTTTCCGGTTTCAATTCCGCTTCGATCGACCAGTATTCGACCGGCACGAAATTATCGATCTCGCGCTCACGTTCCACCAGCAGGCGTAAAGCGACCGACTGCACCCGGCCGGCAGAAAGCCGGCTGCGCACCTTCTCCCACAGGATTGGGCTGATGCTATACCCGACCAATCGATCCATCACGCGCCGCGCCTGTTGGGCATTGACCAGGTTCATGTCGATCTGGCGCGTGTGAGCAAACGCATCTTCGATGGCAGGTTGGGTGATCTCGTGGAAAACGACCCGCCGGGTGATCTTGGGGTCGATCTCGGCTGCTTCTAACAGGTGCCAGGCAATGGCCTCTCCCTCGCGGTCAGGGTCTGTGGCCAGGTACACTTCTTCGGCGTGGTTGGCCAGCTGTTTCAGCTCTTTGACCACCGGCCGTTTTTCGTTCGGAATGCGGTATTTTGGCTCGAAGTTGTGATCAACGTCTACCGATAATTGCGAGCGCAGCAGGTCACGCACGTGCCCCACCGAAGCCTTGACCGTATAACCCTTTCCCAGAAACCGTCCCACTGTGCGTGCTTTGGCCGGCGATTCGACGATGACCAGTTTACCTTTGCGCACCTGGCCATTGCTTTTTTCCTTTACCGGGGGTTGAATGCCTTCATGTTCCGGCGTGCGTCCGGTACGGAATAGACGCGTCCCGCATACCGGACAGGTGCCTCTGGTAACCGGCGCACCAACCGAATTATATTCTGGTTGAGGGTCCTGGATCTCGCGTTTCGCTCGACATTTTACACAATAAGCTTCCAAAGAACTCATCTCCTATAAATACTCATGACGCCCCATTTGCTTCAACAAATTTACCATCTGTCGCACTTTTTGTGAATCATCTCGCGGGCAAACCATCAAGGCATCACCCGTATCCACGATGATCAAATCCCTGGCCCCAATCGTCACGATCAAACGATCCGATTGGTTCGCGCATACCAGAGAATGGGTCGTCTCCAATCCAACGTGGTTCGCTCCCAGTACAATATTGCCATTTTCGTCTGGTGTCAAGACGTCAAACAAAGATTCCCAACTTCCGACGTCATTCCACCCCAATCCGGACGCCGACAATACGGCTACCCGGTCAGCTTTTTCCATAATTCCATAATCGACCGTTTCCGGTTTAATCGTAGGCCATACCGATTGTAAGACCTGGTCTTGCAAATCGGTGCCCCAATCCGCGGCAATCTCGTCCAGTTTGGCAGCCAGCTCTGGCATCAGGGTATGGATCTCGTTCCAGATGCGCTCGACCGTCCACATGAACATGCCCGAATTCCAGTCGTGATCCCCCTGATCCAGCATCTGCTGCGCCACGGCTTCGTCCGGTTTCTCCTTGAAACGCAAGACGCGGAACGCACCGTTGCCCTGGTATTCTCCAATCGATTCCCCTCGTTGGATGTACCCGTAGCCGGTTGCCGGATACGTCGGTTGGATGCCGAGCGTGACCAGGTAACCTTCCTGCGCCAGCTCGTAACCGGCTTGCAGCAAACTGCGGAAACCAGCGATGTTTTCGATGAAATGATCGGCGGTCAACACGGCCATGGTCGCCTGGGGATCCATCGCCCGCAGCGCCAGGGCTGCCATGCCCACCACCGAAGCCGTACCGCGCGGCATGGGCTCCAGCAGGTAATTCTGGGCGGGGATCTCCGGGCACTGCTCCTGGAGCCGTGCGGCTTGATCCGCCACGGTAACGATAAAGATGCGCTGCGGCGGGAAGACGCCCTCCAGACGATCCACTGCGGTCTGGAACAGGCTTCGCTCTCCGGATAATTGCAGCATTTGCTTGGGATTCGATTGGCGTGAGAGCGGCCAAAGGCGGGTACCGCCGCCCCCAGCCATAATTACTGCGTAGTAATGTTCAAGCATAGTCTCCCGTCCTGTACTCTGGTGGCGCTTCACGCACAGACACGTAGTTCATTCCACCCACCTGGCGTACGTACCCCTTCAATTCTAACATGGTGAGTGTAGACGAAACTTTTTCGATTGGCAAGCCCGTTCTTTCGCCCAGCTCATTCAGGTGTACCGGCTCGGAGCCGAGTTGTTTCAAGATAGACACCTCAACTTCGTCAACCGGCAGCACGGCCTGGGCGTAGCGATGTTCCTGCACCTGCTGGAGTTCCAGTGCTTCCAGGACGTCGTCCGGTTTCAATAACGGCCGGGCGCCCTGTTGGATCAACTTGTTGGTCCCCTTGCTTTGCGGGCCGTGGATATTTCCCGGCACTGCAAACACGTCCCGCCCTTGTTCGACGGCGAACGTGGCTGTGATCAACGCCCCGCTGGTCTCCCCGGCCTCGATGACGACCGTGGCCAGGGTCAGTCCGGAAATAATGCGGTTACGGGGAGGAAAATTGACGCTGTCCGGGGGCGTCCCCGGTGCGAAATCGCTGATCAACGCCCCTTGTTTTATCATCTGTTCGGCCAGACGGCGGTTTTCAGGGGGATAGACCTGGTCCACACCGCAGCCCAACACCGCCAGGGTCCTCCCGCCGGCCTGGAGAGCCGCCTGGTGGGCGATGGTATCCACACCCCGCGCCAGCCCACTGACGACGGTGATCCCGTTGCGGGCCAGAAAGGTGGCCACTTCATCGGCAATCTGGCGTCCATAGACCGTAACCCGTCGCGTCCCCACGATGGCCACGGCCCACTCGTCCTCCAACTTTAAATCGCCTTTCAAGTAGAGCACCGGCGGTGGCTGATCGATTTCTTTCAAGCGCCGGGGATAAAGTTCATCCTCCCAGGTCATTACCTGGATGCCCTGGTTTTGAATGCGGGCGTAAAGCTGGTCGAGCCTGACGTCCTGGCGCACGCGCACCAGGTTCTGGACCACTTTTTGGGGCAGCCCGGCGGCGCGTAGGGTCTCGGGGCTCGCCTGCCAGGCGATCTCCAGGCTGCCAAAATACTCCAGCAGCGCTTTCAGACGCACCGCCCCAACCCCCTTGACCAAATTGAAACCAATCCAATAGGGCTTGGGATCCATTCGAGTACTTTACCTTATTCCCATTCAGGCAGCCGGACGCGGATCGATTTTCCCGGGACATCCACTTCCAGGATCACGTCCTCGATGGCCGGAAGAAGTACTTCTTCGCCGGCTGCATTCTTCACCAGGTAAACGTCATTGGCGCCCGTCTCCAGGATCTCGGAGAGCACGCCCACCTCTTTCCCCCGCTCGTCAACTACACGCATACCGATCAGTTGGTGGTAATAATACTCCCCTTCGGGCAGCTGCGGCGCCTCGGCTGCTTTGCGGTACAGCATCTGGTTGCGCAGTGTCCCCACGGCCTCACGATCCGGGTATCCCACCAGAGAGATAATTAATCCTTGCTGGTGCCCGCGTATGGTATCGATTTGAACTGGCCGGTGCTCCTCACCAACGTAAAGGGTCTGCCTTTTACGCAAACGCTCAGGGAAATCGGTAAAGACTTCCATGATGATTTCCCCCTGCACACCATGCGGCCGCCGTAGTTTACCGACGACCAAGTACACAGGCTCGCCCGGGGTGGACGAGCCTGTTGGATCTTGATTTGGGTTCGAAGATTTGGGCGAATGTTCGCTCATCGCGGTTCGGCTACGTCCAGGGTAACCTGTTTCCCTTCGCGAGCTGCGGCGACGCGCAAGAGGACTCGCATCGCATTGGCTACACGCCCGCTCTTTCCAATCACACGACCCATATCTTCCTTAGCGACCCTTAGTTCCAGGTGGACTTTTCCACCGCCGCCCCGCTCTTGTTTAACGATCACCTGGGTGGGATCATCAACCAAAGAAAGAGCGATGTACTCAATTAATTCTTTCACAGCAACTCCTTTCCGGAGCACCGCACCTGGAAACAGGAGAATTCCAGCCCGGCGCAATGTCCTGGCGGATTATCGTCGTGTCTTTGCGTCAACCACCCGACCCGCATAATAAGCTTCGGCTTCTGCTTTGAGTGTTTCGAGGGATTCCCCTTTTTTGTAACGCTGGAAGCGATCTGATAGGCCGACACTGTTGAACAATTTCTGCACCGACTCGGACGGCTGCGCGCCATTGCTGAGCCAGTTAAAAATCCGTTCTTCGTTTACCTGGAAAGTAAACGGCTCGGTCCGGGGGTTGTAGAAGCCCAGGATCTCCAAAAAACGGCCATCGCGAGGGCTTTCTTTATCCGCGGCGATGATGCGATAGGTGGGTTGACCTTTCAAACCAGTTCGGCGCAAACGAATTCGAACCATTGAAACTTATCTCCTGAAGAAAAAAACACAAAATGTTGATCTGGTAATAGTAAACCCAAATTCCGGCGATTGCATAGAGGACGCTGGAGGAGAGCGCGGGATTTGCGCGCGCCGTGCATCGGGCTACCGGAACAGGCGCGACAGACCGCGCCCGCCGGATTTTTGCAGCGTTTTTAACAAACGCTGGGTCTCACGAAATTGTTTGAGCAGGCGGTTGACATCCTGCACCTCGGTGCCCGAGCCGCGGGCGATACGCCGCCGCCGGCTGGCATTGAGGACATCAGGGTTGGTGCGCTCCTGCCTGGTCATTGAGCTGATAATGGCTTCGGTTACTTTCAACTGTTTTTCGGCCTGCTCGGGCGGCATCGCTTTGGCTGCCTGCCCCATCTGGCCGGGAAGCATCTCCATAATTTGCTGCAAGGGGCCCATTTTCCGGATCTGGCGTAGCTGGTCGGCGAAATCCTCCAGCGTGTACTGGCCAGACATCATCCGCTCGGCCTGCTTCTGGGCATTTTTCTGGTCGAAAGCAGACTCTGCTTTTTCGATCAGGCCCAGCATGTCCCCCATACCCAAAATGCGGGAAGCCAGGCGCTGCGGGTCATAGGCCTCCAGCGCTTCGACGTTCTCACCGGTGGAGAGGAACTTGATCGGCACGCCCGTCACACTGCGGATCGAGATGGCCGCGCCGCCGCGGGCGTCGCCGTCCATCTTGGCCAGGATCAGGCCGGTCAGCGTAACCGTATCTCGGAAGCCCTCGGCCACGTGCAAGGCTTCCTGGCCGATCATGGCGTCTACCACCAGCAGGATCTCAGCCGGGGGCACCCGTTTGGTGATGGCCTTCAACTCATCCATCAGCTGCTGGTCGAGCTGGGAGCGGCCGGCGGTATCGATGACCAGCACCGAATACCCCCCTTTGACCGCCTGGTCCAGGGCATGGGCGGCCAGCTCGGGTGGCAAGACGCCGGCTTCGGTGAACACCGGAACGCCAATTCGTTCACCCAGGGTCTGCAACTGCTTGATGGCCGCCGGCCGGTACGGGTCGGCCGCCACCATCATCACCCGTTCGCCCTGGGCGCGCAACAGGCGGGACAGCTTGGCAGATGCGGTCGTCTTCCCCGAGCCTTGCAAACCTACCAGGGCAATCACCCTGGGTTTGGCGCCACTCAGGTTCAAACGCTCTGGCTCGCCTAACGTAGCCAGCAATTCTTCGTGTACAATTTTAATCACCTGTTGGGCTGGGTTCAAGGCACGCGATACTTCGTGCCCTACGGCGCGCTCTCGAATGCGGTTGGTAAAGTCCTTGACCACGCTGTAATGAACATCCGCTTCCAGCAGCGCCCGGCGCACTTCACGCATGGCCAAATCGACGTCTTCTGCGGATAATTTCCCATGACGGCGTAAATCTTGAAATACCTGGTTTAGTCGTTCGGTCAGCGTTTCAAACACTACGGCTCTCACTCAACAGGGATAACAAACAAAACCCCTTGAAGGGCATTGTGTGAGGATTTTAGCCCGGAAAGCACGAATGGTCAAGGGCTGTTTAGCATACCACATCTTTTTATTTAACCAACCTTCCTGAGAAGGGTAACTTTCGCCGGATTTCCGGGTTATATTGTTGAAACGATATTTCCGCCATGATTAGAGGATCCTTATGTCGAATATTGCCATAGTCACCGACAGCACCGCCAATATTCCCGAAGAACTGATGCGCGCCCTCCCCGTCCACATTGTGCCATTACGGGTAATCTGGGGTAGTGAAGTGCTCAAAGACGGAATCGATATCCTGCCCGACGAGTTCTACCGCAGGCTGCAATCCACCACAGTCATGCCATCGACCTCCCAGGCCACGCCGGCTGACTTTATCCATACCTACTCACAGTTATTAAAAGAAGGCAAGCAGATTTTGAGCCTGCATATCTCCAGCAAGCTGTCCGGAACGCTGGACTCAGCCATCCAGGCCCGCGCCGAGTTCCCCGGACAGCCCATTGAGCTGGTCGATTCCATCTCGACCTCGATGGGTATGGGTTACCAGGCCTTGTTGGCTGCCCGCGCCGCTGTGGAAGGGGCTACGTTGCAAGAGTGCAAGACCCTGGTAGAGCAGGCACGCGACTTCTCCGGGGCCCTGTTCACCGTGCGTACCCTGGAATTCCTGCACCGCGGCGGACGCATCGGCGGCGCAGCCGCCTTTGTAGGCACGGCCTTGGATTTAAAACCGGTTCTCGAGTTGTGTGACGGGCGCGTCGAAGCCGTCGAACGCGTACGCACTATGACCAAGGCCGTCGACCGGCTCATCGACCAGTTCGAACAAAAAATGGATCACCGGCGCCCCATACGGATCGGGGCCTTGTATACCAACAACATCGACGAGGCCGGCGAGCTGCTGGAACGAGTACGCCAGCGCTTCAATGTCACCGACATCAGCGAGGCGGTCCTCACCCCGGTCAGCCCCGTTATTGGCACCCACCTGGGACCGGGTGCGCTCGGGCTGGCCTACGTGGCCGGTATTTAAAGCGATTTATCGACAGGGCATCCCCAACCCCGGCCAGGCTAACCCGGCCGGGGTTTTTGCTTTTATTAGCTTACAGACCTGGCCCTACCCGGAAATCGACCGGGGGAAAAACAGGCGTGGGGAGTGGTTTTTGGTACAATTAGCCTGATAGCCTGCCGGCTACCCCGGTGGGCGGTTTTTAAACCGGCCTATCCGGCCGGCGTCACGACCTTACGAACCCCATACCACTTTGCTGCCAATGAAAAGGTGCTTTCGATGAGATACTATAGTTCCATTGGTGTACAAATCCCAACCACTTTACTCCCCAAGCCAGAGCTGGACCTGCACAAATGGGCAGTTATCGCCTGTGATCAGTTTACTTCCCAACCAGAATACTGGAACGAAGTCGAGCAAATCGTTGGAGAAGCCCCCTCGACCCTGCGCCTGATCTTACCGGAGGTCTACCTCGAAAAGTCGGACGTCGAACAGCGCATTGCGACCACGCGAGCCACCATGCGGCAGTACCTGGCCCAGGACATCCTGGAGCCCAAAGAAGGGTTCATCCTCGTCGAGCGCCAGGCAGGCGGCAAGACCCGCCACGGTTTGATGCTGCTGCTCGACCTGGAACAGTATGACTACAATCGCGGTTCGCAAAGCCTGATCCGCGCCACCGAAGGCACCATCCTGGATCGCCTGCCCCCCCGTATGAAGATCCGTGAGGGCGCTGCGCTCGAGCTGCCCCACATCCTGGTCCTCATCGACGACCCCCAACGCACAGTTATCGAGCCGCTCGTGGAGCAGAAAGCCTCTTTGACCGGCCTGTACGATTTTGACCTGATGCTGGGCAGTGGTCACCTGTGCGGCTACCAGGTATCCGACCCTGACCTGGAAAAACAGGTCGTCGCCGGGCTGGAAGCACTGTCTGACCCGGCGTACTTCCAAAACCGTTACGGCGTCGGCGATGACAAAGGCGTGCTCCTGTTCGCTATGGGCGACGGCAACCATTCCTTGGCCACTGCCAAGGCGATCTGGGAAAAGAACAAGCCCACCGTGGGCATGCAACACCCCTCCCGCTTTGCCCTGGTCGAGATCGAAAACCTGCACGACGCCGGGCTGGAATTCGAGCCCATCCACCGTGTGGTCTTCAACGTCAAAGAAGATCCCGCGGTCGCCCTGCTGCGTAGTTTCCAACAGGATTGCACCATCCAACGCGTCTCCACAGAGCGCGAAATGGTGCGCATGGTCGACGCCCAATCCTCCGGCGAACAGTGTTTTGGCCTGGTCAGCCCTGCTGGGTTCGACGTCGTCACCATCCGGAAACCGACCTCCAACCTGCCGGTAGGCACGTTGCAGAACTTCCTGGATGGTTGGATTCAAGAAGGGGGTGCAGGCAAGGTGGATTACGTACACGGGTTAGACGTCGTCACCCGCCTGGGCAAAGAGCCCGGTAACCTGGGCGTCTATCTGCCCGCCATCCAGAAAGAGGACCTGTTCAAGACCGTCATCCTGGACGGCGCCCTGCCACGCAAGACTTTTTCCATGGGAGAAGCCAAAGAAAAACGGTTCTACATGGAATGTCGCACGATCGAATGATCGCCTTTTCTCCGCTCGTGGCGCTGCGGCGCCACGAGCGGTATTTTCAAGATTACACTCAAAATATGCCCAGGAATCCTTTCCAAACCCCCGAAGGCGCTCTTCCCCCTCAAGAAGTGCGCTTTCTTGACGTTCACGTCGAACCCTGGCCAGACGGCCGCCGGGTGCGCGTCCACGTGAGCCTGACGCCTTTTCAGGAGAACCCCAGTTTGCAGGCCAGCATTGTGGATCCGGCCGGGAACAGCCTGGCCAGCGCTCACGTCATCGAGACCGCCGAGGATCGTTTCGTCTTCACCATGCACCTGCGCGGTCCAGACATTTCTGGCGAGACGGTATATACCCTCCACACCCAATTGTATTATTCTGAGGGCGGCATCGTCGATCAAAACCAGGTAGAATTTCGAACCGGCCAACCCAGCAATGATTAAACGCACGTTTGCTTTTCCCTGGATGAACACCGTTCGCGGTTTATGCCTGCTCTGCCTTCTGGCAGGCTGCTCGACCGTGCCGGCTACGATGCCGGCGGCCACCACGCCCACGGAAAGTGTCCCGGCCACGGCTGCGCCAACCGCAGCCGCGCCCACGCTACAGCCCTCGGCCACCCCTACGCCAACCCGGATCCCCAGCCCCACGCCAAACCCGTTGCCGGTGATCCATTCTCCTTTGAAAGACGTCCCCATCGACCAACTATCCGGGATCATCTCCAATCCTTATGACCCGCCCCGGCCGGGAATGGACGATGGACACCATGGAGTAGACTTTGGTTTCTATCGCTACAACGGCAAGGTCGGCATGCAGGGCTGGCCGGTGCTTTCGGCTCTCTCCGGCACGGTGGCCGGGGTGCTGCTGGATCGCCCGCCCTATGGCAATACCATCATCATCGAAACCCCCTTATCCGGTTTTTCCGGCAGCTGGCAGGCTGCATTGAACCTGCCGGCTCCACTGGACCAGGTCATTCCCAGTGAATCGCTCACCTGTCCTGACGCCAGCGGGATCACCTACCGGGAAGATGGCAGCCGATCCCTGTACATCCTCTACGCCCACCTGGACACTCCTCCGCTGCGAGCTATAGGAGACACCGTCGAAAGTGGGGAGGAAATTGGCGCCGCGGGAACGACCGGATATTCGGTCAACGTGCATTTACATTTCGAGGTGCGTGTGGGCCCTTCAGGGGCGCAATTCCCCTCGATGGGGCATTACGAAACCGGGACGACGGAGGAAGAACGGGCCAACTATTGCACCTGGCGCATCAGCGGTATTTTCCAACTGGTCGATCCTATGGACATCTTGTTGAGCGAAGGCTAAAACCCGCGGGAATAGAAGGATGGGCATTTTTCACCCTGGGCATGGTATGCGGGCATACCATTACATATCTGCAAGGCATACTTCTTGCGAAGGCTTTGATTGACTTTGCCCGGAAAATGATGCTACAATCACCCTACTTGTTACCGTTTGATTTCCATACAGGGGATCGATGGAAAACAAAATAACGTTAACTATGCCTTCCGACCACCGCTATGGAGAAACCGAATCCCCCCGCTAACAGGATCCTGGTCCTAATCCTCGCTTTACTCGTGCTCGTCAATCTGGCCCTGCTCATTGGCATTGGCCTGCCGCTTTACCAGCAGATGTCTGCCGAGACGCCTGCCATACCTACCGTTGCCCCCGCACTGGCGGCCGCCCCAGCCCAGGAAACGCCTACCGCGACGCTGCCCCCTCCTGTTTCGATCAACACCCCGTTGGCAGAGGAAGCCACTCACCTATCCGACCAGCCGGGAACGATGATCCTGGCCTTGCGGGATGGCAATTACATCCACCTGTTCGCCTACCACCCCCTGGAAATGCCCCTCACCCGCCTGACAGATTCGAACTGGGACGATATGCAGCCCGCCGTCAGCCCGGATGGTAGCCGCATTGCCTTTGCCTCACACCGCAACGGTTATTGGGATATTTACATCTGGAACCTGGTCGACAACAGCCAGGCGCGCATCACCGATACCCCAGAATTCGACGGATCACCGTCCTGGTCTCCAGATGGCCAGTGGCTGGTCTATGAAAGCTATCAAGACGACAGCCTGGAGATCCTGGTCCAATCGTTGGCCGACCTGGGACAGCCGCCTATCCGCCTGACCCAGGACCCGGCGGCCGACTTTTCCCCCACGTGGTCGCCGCAAGGCCGTGAAATCGCATTCGTCTCCACGCGCAGCGGCGAAGAGGAAATCTGGCTGGCTCGCCTGGACCAGGTAGATAATCGCTTCCAAAACGTGAGCCAGAACAGCCAGACGCGTCAGAACCACCCGCGCTGGTCCGGCGACGGTAATTTCCTGGCCTGGACCGAGGAAAGCGACGATTTTTCACAAATTGCCATCTGGGGCCTGCAAGACGCCCCCGGACGGGTCCGGATCATCGAAAGTGGTCAGAACCCGGTTTGGAGCCCCAGCGGCAACGCCATTCTGGCACTTATTCCCTTTGCCAACACCTCCGCCCTCAGCGGATACCGTCTATCGGATCAAATCGCCTTGTTCCCTCCCATCCAGCTGCCGGGCCAGTTGTACGGCATGGACTGGAACGCCGGCCAGTTGACCACTTTGATTGCAGGGCTGCCCCGGTTAGAAAACGCTACCCTCCCCGCCGGGGCTTTGTGGTCGCCGGTCTTATCGGTCAACCCCATGCCGCCTGCCGGCCGTTTCGGCATCGTGCCGTTGGATGACGTCACTGCGCCTTACCCGTATCTGCATGACGAAGTCAATGAAGCCTTCGTCGCCTTGCGCCAGGAGATCGCCAACGAAATCGGGTGGGATTTCCTGGACAGCCTCGAAAATGCTTATTCTCCCTTGACCGAACCGCCTACCGAGAGCCTGGAACAAGACTGGCTGTACACCGGGCGGGCTTTTGCTTTCAACCCGGTCCCCATGCAGGCCGGCTGGATGGCCATCGTCAAAGAGGTGGTCAACGGGCAGCTGTATTGGCGTGTGTATCTCAAGACGCGGTACCAGGATGGCTCCCAGGGCATGCCCCTGGTCGCTACGCCCTGGGACATCAACGCTCGCTATGAAGGCGACCCCCTGGGCTACGAGCAAGGTGGCCGGCCGGGGGCAGTCCCTTCCGGGTATTGGGTCGATTTCACCGAGGTCGCCCACCGCTTTGGTTGGGAGAGGGTGCCTTCCTTGAACACCTGGCGCACCTTCTATCCCTCGATTCGCTTCAACCAGTACATTCTCAACGATGGCCTGGACTGGGACTCCGCCATGGCTGAAATCTATCCGCCGGAGGCTCTGGCGACGGCCACCTTCCAGCCGACCTACACCCTGACCGTCAGTCCTACGCCGGAAGATCCACGCCTGTTGACCCCCAGCCCCACCTCAGCCCCAACCCTGACGCCCACGCTGCATCCGACCTGGACGGATACCCCCTGAGAAGTCCCATGCGCACCCAATTTCGTGCCATCTGTCTCGTAATCGCACTGTGCAGCGCCGCGGCTATACTGGCCGGGTGCGGCTTACCGGGTCTACCGGGCAGTCCCAGTGCGCAGCCTACCGCGGTATCCTTGCCGGTTCAGGAGTTCACCCCCACCCAGGGGCAGGTCCAGGTCCTGGGGCCAACGCTGGAGCTCGGTCCCCAGCCCACCCCCAACGCCGCCCCTCAGGAGACTGATGAGCCCCTGCGTTTTACCTTCCCGACGCCCGGTCCGGAACCCATCTCACTATGGCGGCCGCCTCTGTACGACGTGCCCTGGGCATTGAGCCCCCACGACCATTTCTATTTCGCCCGGCCCATCCTGGCCGACGAAGTCAACTGGCCGTTGGCGAATTACCGCTACGGCGGCATCTTTTTCGGATCGGACATCGTCCACACCGGGATCGACATCCCAGCCCCCCGCGGCACCCCGGTGCACGCTGCCGGCCCGGGGAAGGTGGTGTGGGCCGGCTATGGGCTGTACCGCGGCACCAGCGACCCCGGCGACCCCTACGGTCTGGCGGTCACCGTCGAACACGACTTCGGCTACGACGGCCATAAGCTATACACCGTCTACGCCCACATGGATCGCATCGACGTCATCGTTGGGCAGCGGGTAGAGACCGGCACACCTTTGGGCGTCGTAGGCACCACCGGATTTACCACCGGCCCCCACCTGCACTTCGAGGTCCGCATCGAATCCAACAGCTTCTTCACCACCCGTAATCCCGAACTGTGGCTGTCGCCTCCCCAGGGTTGGGGAGTGCTGGTCGGGCGGCTGGCAAACACAAACGGCTCTATCCTCTCCCACCAGGAAGTCGTGGTACACTCCCTGGAAACCGGCCAAAAGTGGAGTGTGATTAGCTACGGCGAAGTCGCCGTGGTGAGCGACGATTTCTATCGCGAGAACCTGGTGTTGAGCGACCTGCCGGCCGGCCGCTACCAGGTGGTGGTCGATTACCTGGAAGAACGCTTTTCCAGCGAGGTGACCATCAACCCGGGTGCGGTGACATTCTTCACCTTCCGGGGCAAACGGGGGTTTGACCTGACGGCGCTGCCGACGCCGGATCCATCCGATTGGTTGGGAGACGCGCCCTAGATCCTCCCGGCCGTTATTCCCCAATTTCCAATTCGGCAAAATCAACTACCCTTGACAATTCCCTCGTCACGGTTGACAATTCGAATTACAGTGTTTTGATTCAAAAAAAGAGACACGGAGGTTCTCGATCTGATGACTGTAAATCGCAAAAAAATAGGAGGGCTGGTAGTTCTGATCCTGATAGGGATCCTCCTCCTGGCGGCTTGCGGCCCTGGTGCCTCTGCCGAACCGACACCAGACACAAATGCGATCTTCACAGCTGCAGCACAGACAATTGAGGTTCAACTCACCGAAGTGGCTGCCTTAACGCCATCCGCAACGATCTCACCTTCCCCGTCACCCTCACCCACTACTGACCAAACGACCACCCCCGGTGTAGCTGCGTCCATTCCTCCCGTCAACGGGACCTTGCAAGCCACCAGCGCCCTGGGTGGATCCAACCCGCCCGCTTCCAGTAGTGCAGATCAAGCAGAATGGGTCGGCCAGACGCCCGCCGATGAGACCAACTTGAGCGCCGGCCAGAACTTCACCATCACCTGGCGTGTTAGCAATACAGGCACCACCACGTGGACCACCGATTATCAATATCGCTACTTCAGTGGAGAAGCAATGTATTCACAGGGTACCTATCCCTTGCCCCAAGAAGTAGCCCCAGGAGAAGAAGCGGTCTTGACGGTCAGCGCCGTTGCTCCCACCACAGCCGGGTCGTATCGCATGGATTGGGTGCTCACCAACGACCAGGGCACCAATTTTTACACCATGTATATCATGATCAACGTCGGCAGCGTACAACCGACGGCAACCACCGGAGGCGGCTAAACCGCTATCCACAATCCAGAGTTTGAGATAAACACCGGGGCGCTGCACAAGCCCCCGGTGCTTCTTTAGGGATATAATTGGCCATAAACTGATCGATCACGAACGCCAGACCTTGACAATTCGTTCAACTCAGTTGAAAATGCCACCATACTAATTAAGGTAAAAAGGCCAATGTTCAGGCCGATTCCCGGAGGACAAAATCGTATGACCTTCATGAAACCGAATGCTCGTAGGCTCGTCTGGCTGGCAGTGTTGACCGCCTTGCTGGCGAGTTGTACTGCACAACCGGTCACCAATCCAGACCAGCCCACGCCTGATCTGGCTCTTGTTCGCACAGAAGCGGCCCAGACTGTGGTGGCCGAGATTACGCTCGATGCTGTCCAAAACCCATCGGCTACCCCCACCCAAGAACCTCCCACGCCGACCAACACCATACCGGCGGCTTCGTCTACCCCCACAGCGTTCTCTACCCTGACCCCATTGCCCACGGCCACCAAAGTGGTGTCCAGCGGTGGAGTCGCCTACCCCACCATCACGCCCACGTATTACACCGACCGGGCCCAGTTTGTGACCCAGAGCCCGGCCAGTTACGCCGTGTTCTCCCCGGGAGCCGACTTTGATCTGCGCTGGACGATCAAAAACGTTGGGGCACGCGATTGGAACACCTCTTTCTACTACACTTACATCAGTGGCGTAGAGGGCAGTGATGCTTCATTCTATTACCTGCCGGGCAACGTAGCCATCAACGACTCGGTTGAGCTGGTGGTAGACATGGTCGCTCCCACCGATCCCGGGAACTATCGCACGACCTGGAGCCTGATCAACGACGACGCTGTCACCTTGATGACCATGACCTTCATCTTCACCGTACAGTAGTCCGGAGCGCCCATCGAGCCGCACAGGATTCACCGTGTCCATTCAAGATGACATTCAAGCCGAGGCCGCCAACCTCGGCTTTTCTCTCTTTGGGATCAGCTCCCTCGAAACGCCGCCTCATTATCCGGTCTACGAGCGCTGGTTGGAACAGGGACGCCACGCCGGTATGGCCTACCTGGCTACCCCACGCGCCCGCCAGCGGCGGTCCGATCCCGGCCAGATCCTACCCGGTGGGCGCTCGGCCCTGGTGTTGGGCATCCGCTATGCCTCTCCGACCCACTTGCCGGCCGGGACCTGGGAAGAGGGCCACGGCCGGGTGGCCGCCTATGCCTGGGGGCAGGATTACCACACTGTGTTGCCGGTTAAGATGGATTTATTGGGGGTAAAACTGGAACACATCTTTGGCCATGCCGTCCGCAAGACAGCCTACACCGACACCGGGCCGGTCCTGGAACGAGATTTCGCCCAACGCGCCGGCCTGGGATGGATCGGCAAGAACACTAACCTGATTTCACGCCAGCACGGGTCTTTCTTCTTCCTGGCAGAAATACTGGTCGACGTCGAGCTGGAACCCGGCCCGGCCATCACCAGCGACCACTGCGGCACCTGCCGCCGCTGCATCGAAGCCTGCCCCACTGACTGCATCCAGGAAGACCGCACCATCGACGCCGGGCGCTGCATCTCCTACCTGACCATCGAAAACAAGGGGAGCATTCCATCCGGGCTGCGGCCCGCCATTGGGAATTGGATCTTCGGTTGTGACGTATGCCAGGCAGTGTGCCCCTGGAATCTCCGTTTTGCCACGCTGCACAGTGATGACGAGGCCTTCGAGCCCCACCAGGAAGACATCGCCGCCCCGCACCTGCTCAGCGAACTGCGCCTGTCGGCCCAGGAGTTCAACCGTAAATTCAAACACAGCCCGATACAGCGCGCCCGCCGCAAAGGCTACCTCCGCAATATCTCCGTGGCCTTAGGCAACCTGCGCCACCCGGATGCCGTGCCCGCTTTGAGCGAGACACTGCGCGCCATCGATCTGCCCCTGGTACGCGCTCACGCCGCCTGGGCCCTGGGGCAGATCAACACCACTGCGGCGCGAACCGCCCTGGAACGGGCCCTGCCCGGCGAAGAGGACGAAGCAGTGATCGAGGAGATCAAGGCCGCCCTGGAACAGGCTGGCGTGTAGGAATCCCTGCTTACCGGCCTGCTACGGCAGCCAGGCCGGGAGGGTGCCATCCTCTGAAATCAGAACGGATTCGTCGCTGCGCCGGTCCCAGACGACCACTTCCGGCTTGGTATTGGAAGAGCCCAACTCGTAGCGTTGGTAAACGAGCATTTCTCCGTTGGCGCTCCAACGATACCCGGCGTGAGTGTAGTTTTCCTGTTGGGTCACCGCCTGGGGCTGGCTGCCATCCAGGTGCATGATCCACAGCTGCTTGCTGGCCCCGGCATTGACATAGCGCAGCCCGACCGCGATCCATTCCCCATCCGGGGAGACGCTGGGGGTGCTGTACTCCACCTGGTCGAGGTCCTCTCCCAGGATGGGCGCCACTGCCTGGTTTACCAGGTCGGCCGACAAAACGTTCACGTACGGGAACCCCGAGGGAGACATTTCCGTGGTGATGTACAGCATGCGTTGGCCATCCGGGGTCCAGGAACCAATCGAGCCCATGTTCGACGTCAACAGGAAGTCCTGGTTATTGGCCAGGTTCAATACCCGGATGCCGCCGCCCACGCCGTCGAAGAACGCCAGGCGCTGGCCATCCGGCGACCAGCTGGGATCGAATCCGGTCACCTCCTGGCTGGCAAACACCGGGTAGGTATCGTGGCTGGTCAGGTCCAACAGCCACACCCGGGGCACTCCCGGAGGCCCGCCTACGTCGATCGGGGCGCTCCGCCGGCTGTAGGCCACCAGCTGCCCATCCAGGGACCAGGCCGGGTTGGTACACCAGTCCATGGCGCAGTTGAGCAAAGTCTGGTTATCGCCCCCATCCCGGTCGATCACCCACAGGTCAATCCCGTTTTGATCGTTCTTCAATGAATAGGCGATCCGTTCGCCATCCACCGCAATGCCAAAATCATAAATAAAATCTTCCGCCTGGGTCAAAGAAACCGATTCCAGTGTGGCGGGATTCTCTTTTACGATCTGGGTAATGCCACGCGAGGGCGTCAGGTAGACCACCCAGGGGTCGCGTGCCTGGAAGGTCCAGCTGCCGGCAGCGCGAATCTGGCGCCCGTCCTCAGACTCGGCCCCGGAATCGAGGTCGAGCTGGTACGCCTGCCCACTTTCCAGGGGCTGTTGGGGCAAGAATAACAGGGTGTTAGCCTGCCATTGGAAAACACCCTGGATCTCCGGCTCAACGTGGATACGCTGCTCGACTGAATCGTGGTCCATCGGTTGGGAAAAGACCAGGCGCAGCGGCCCCCGGCCGCCAACCCCATCCTCCTCGTCCCAGCCGGCATGTGGAGCCGGGATCCCGATCAGCGTGCCGGCCGCCAGCACACCCACCAACCCGAGGGCCAGCAGGGCCAATATTATCCAAACCATGCGGTCAAATTGTGTCATTGTCTTTTCGAAGGCGCCCTTTACGGGTACAGGTAGGGTTGGTCAGGCTCATCGATATATTCGATTTGTTCCGCCTGGATCATGGGCAGTTTTTCACCGCTCATCTCGATGACTTCGATGTTGCCGTGCACGCGTACCCACTGGTTGTCCGGCAGTGAGCCGGCGTCTGGCCAGGCAACCACCATGCCAAGCGCCAGGGCATCGGCCACACAACAGGTAATGGAAAAGCGCCCGACCATGAAACGCCCGGCCGACAGCCGCGGATCGTGGTACACGAAACCGGTCACGTCGGCCCCCTGGCCGGTAAACTCGTCTGGATCATCGGCATAATTAAAGGTACGGATCCAGTCCAGGATCGTGCGCTGTTCCGGCGTCAGCCCCAGGGATACCACCTCGCTGCCATTTTGCACCGTGAGGGGAGAATCGGTCGTGATGCCCCGGTTGGCTAAGGCAGAGGTTCCCAGGGAACGCACCGGCACGAGTAAGCCCAGGATCACCGGCAAGGCCACCAGCCACAATCCCCAGCGCCTATCCTGTCCGGAATGATCATGATCGTGCTCGTGCTCGTGGCCGTCGTGCTCGTGTTCCTCCCCTGCCTCCTCTTGGGCTTGGGCCGGGTCGTCGTCGTCCGCTGCGCCGGGCAGCGGCCGCTCGCGCAGCACTGTTTGTGAGAGCACCAGGAAGCCAATCGACGCAAACAGCACCAGCAAGACGAAACGCTGGTTGATGTACAGCAGTACGCTTCCACTCCATACCCGTTGTAACAAGAAAAGGCCTAAAGCCGCCAGCACCAGGGCCTGAAAGGTGCGATAGGTTCTCAATCCCATACCAGTCTCCTCACATGCCCCCAAAGGTGTTGATTGCTACCGTAGCCAGGATGGTCATCATCAATGGCAGCAAGATCAGGTAGACCACTGTTCGTTTGCGGAATACCTGCAAGAACATAATCGTGCTTTTGATGTCCACCATCGGCCCAAAGACCAGGAAGGCCAGGATCGATCCTGAAGAAAAAGTGGTCGTAAAAGCCAGGGCGATGAAGGCATCCACCGTGGAACAGATCGATAACACCACTGCCAGCAGGATCATGACCAGCACGGAGAACAAGGGCCCCTGCCCAACCGACAACAACGAGGATTGTGGGATCAGGGTTTGCATCAAGGCCGCCAGGATACCCCCGATGATCAAGTAACGCCCCATCTCGAAGAATTCATCGCTGGCCACCACCAACACCCGGCGTAACCGGGTCCCCAACGGCCGGCGCCGGGTCTCTTTGAGCGGCTCGGGATGGAGCTCACATGCCGCGGCATCCGGGATCTGGGATACTGGCTGCAAGAGACTGTTGGCGTCGCTCTGCATCGAGAAGATGATCCCGGTGGCCACGGCAATGGCCAGGGACAGTCCCAAACGCCCCCAGAAGATCACCCCGGGCCCAAAGGCCGAATACGTGCTGGCAATCACGATAGGGTTCAACACCGGCGCGGCCAGCAGAAAAGACACTCCCACTGAGAGGGGCAGCCCTTTACGGAACAAGCGCCGCGTCAGGGGTACCACTCCACATTCGCACACCGGAAAGAACAACCCCATCAGTCCCCCTACGACTGCTCCGGCCGCTTTATTCTTGGGCAGCAGCCTGGAGAGCTCGTCTCGGTCGACGAATTCCTCTACCAATCCGGAAGCCAGCGTTCCCAATAACAAATACGGCGCGGCTTCGATAAAAATACCCAGAAAAATCGCACTGAAGGTGCTGACTCGATCGGCAATGTCTACCAACAGGAGCGGTGGATTGCCAACGACGGAAGTGAGCCAGGTAAGGACGGCCAGGATCAAGATGATACCGATCACTGCCGCTGGCAGGGCGTGGTTAATCTGTTGCCTCAACCCCGCACGCTGCCGGTTTTCTAGTGGTCTTACTGCCATTGATTCACCTGTGGGTCTATTCGGTACTACTCCGGTTTAAGGTCTCGCCTATTATAGCCACAATAGTTAAGAATAAGATTACATCCCGCGTTTTCCAACCGGGATGTAATCTTATCATCAAGCCAAACTGCTTGGGGATTGCGTTCTGATAACGGTTTTATTAGGGTGCGCTGGTCGCCGATGGCACAACCGTCGTGGCGCTGGCCGGTGGCGGGGTCTCCGTCCCGGCAGCCGAGGTGCTGGTAGGCTGGCGAGTCGGCGTAGCCGTGGCGATATTGACCGGGACGATGATTACCTGCCCGGCAAAGATGGTGTTTTCATCTTCGATGTCATTTTCTTCGATAATGGCTTCCCGGGTAGAACCGAACTTCTCCGCGATGGTCGCCAGGGTCTCGCCAGATTTGATCGTGTATTCGATCTTGGTCCCACGAGAGATGTTGGTCGGCAGGGGCGTTTCGGTGGGCAGCTCCTGTCCGGGGGCCGGGATGAGGATGGTATCCCCAGGATTGATCGGGCAATCGCCTCCGAAGTTATTCAAAGCCAACAGTACGCCCATGTCCACTTCGAATTTCTGGGAAATTTCCCAGCAATTATCGTCCTGTTCGACCGTATACTCGAACGGGCCAGTGGGCGTCATGGTTTGAGTAGTCGTGGGGATTTCCGTGATCGTTGCCGTCAGAGACGGGGTCGCCGATGGCACGGTTGCTGTGGGGGTGAAGGTAGAAGTCGAGGTTGGCGTCGCCGATGCGAACAGCGAGATCGCCGGGCGATTGGGTCCCATGAACCAGATCACCAGGATGATGATACCCACCGCCACCAACAGGACGGCCAACCCTCCCACGAGGAAGGGCATCATCCGCTGACGCCTACGGTAGGATTCGATTACACTTTGTGGGGAATCTTTCGCAGCCATAGATTTTCCTATTTGGATCGTCCTCAGGACCATCGGGGCACGAATATACAGCGCCATCCGACCGTCTGGGCAAATAAATCTATACTCCTTGTTTGGATTTTACCTGATATTAATCGTTTCAGCGAGTCCGTTATTTTGTTTACTCTGCTCGATATACCGCTGTAAGAATTGTCCGGTATAAGATTGGGGCACTTTACAAATCTCTTCTGGGGTCCCAGCCGCAATCAGTTTTCCACCGCGGTCGCCGCCCTCCGGCCCTAGATCAATAATATAATCGGAAACCTTGATGATGTCTAGATTATGCTCGATGATAAGCACCGAATTTCCAGCGTCCACCAGGCGTTGCAACACCTCGATCAACTTGTGGACGTCGGCGGCGTGCAAACCTACCGAAGGCTCATCCAGCACGTACAGCGTCCGCCCGGTAGCGCGCCGGGACAGCTCGCGTGCCAGCTTGACCCGCTGTGCCTCGCCGCCAGACATAGTCGTCGCCGGCTGCCCGATCTTGATGTAACCCAGCCCGACTTCGTTGAGCGTCCGCAGTTTGTTGACGATCGAAGGGAACGAGGCAAACAAATCGATGGCGCTCTCGATGGTCGTATCCAACACATCGGCAATCGACAACCCCTTGAAACGCACCTGCAACGTTTCCCGGTTGAACCGCGCCCCATGGCACACATCGCAAGGCACGTAAACGTCGGGCAGGAATTGCATCTCGATGCGCAGCTGGCCTTGCCCCTGGCAGGCCTCACAGCGGCCGCCGTGCACATTAAATGAAAACCGTCCAGGCTTGTAACCGCGCACCTTGCTCTCGGGTAGTTCGGCAAACAGGCTGCGGATTTCGTCGAACATACCGGTATAGGTGCCCGGGTTGGAGCGCGGCGTGCGCCCGATGGGTGACTGGTCGATATTGATGATCTTATCGATGTGCTCGAGCCCTTCCATGTGCGAGAATTCGCCCGGTTGGGTGTGGGCGCCGTGCAGCTCATGCGCCAGGTAACGGTACAGGATGTCGTTCATCAAGGTGGACTTGCCCGAACCCGAGACGCCGGTAATACACACCAGGCGGCCCAGGGGAATTTCCACCGTCAGGTCCTTCAAATTATTGGCCCGCGCCCCCACGATCTTGAGTGCCTTCCCATTGCCGGGACGTCGTTCGGCCGGCATGGGTACTTGTAGCCGCCCGGATAGGTAAGCCCCGGTCAGTGATTCGGGGCTGGCCAGGATGGCTTCCACCGGGCCTTCCGCTACCAGCCGGCCTCCGTGTTCGCCGGCGCCAGGGCCGAGGTCCACGATCCAATCCGCCGAACGGATGGTCTCTTCGTCGTGTTCTACCACCAGCACCGTGTTGCCCTGGTCACGCAGGCTCTTCAGCGTGCTCAACAGGCGGTCGTTGTCACGCGGGTGCAGGCCGATAGACGGCTCGTCCAGCACGTAGAGCACCCCCATCAGGCGTGAGCCAATCTGGGTCGCCAGACGGATACGCTGGGCCTCACCGCCCGACAGCGAACCGGCCGAACGGCGCAGGGTCAGGTAGTCCAGCCCCACGTCGACCAGGAAACCCAGGCGGGCGACGATCTCTTTGAGAATACGGCTGGCAATCGCCTGGTGCCTCGGCACCAGGGGCGTCTCGGCGCTCATCAAGCGGCGGATCCATTCCAGGGTGCGGTTGACCGGCCAGTCGGTGACCACGATGATATTGCTGTCATCCACCGTGACTGCCAGGCTCTCCGGACGCAGGCGCGCCCCTTTGCAGGTCGGGCAGGGCCGGTCGCTCATGTATTCAGTAATCTTGTTGCGAACGTAATCCGACTGCGTCTCACGGTAGCGCCGTTCCAGGTTGGGTATTACCCCTTCGAAAGTGGTTTGGAAGGTAGAGTGGCGTGAATTCTTACCGTTGAGTTGGACGGTGATGTTTTGATCCCCGGTCCCGTACAGGATGCGGTCCAACTGTTCCTTGGGCAGCGAGCTCACCGGGGCATCCAGGTCGATGTGATAGCGCCTGGCTACCGACTCCACCATCTGCCAGTAATACCCGTTCTGGTCCCGGCCGCTGTTCCACTCCATGGCAATGATGGCGCCATCGTTCAAGGAGCGTTCCGGGTCGGGGATCAACAAGTCCGGGTCGATCTCCAGTTTGCTCCCCAGGCCCTGGCAGTCCGGGCAGGCGCCATGGGGCGTGTTGAACGAAAAGGTACGTGGCTCGATCTCCGGCAGGCTGACGCCGTGTTCCGGGCAGGCTAAAAACTCCGAGAACAGCAGGTCCTGGGGCGGGTCCAGGGACAGGTTCTGGACGGTCACGTATCCTTCACCAACTTTCAAGGCCGTCTCGACCGAGTCTGCCAACCGGGAACGGAAAGTGTTCAGTTCTTCTTCTTGCTCCGGTTTTTGGATGACGATCCGGTCGACCACCGCTTCGATGGTGTGGATCTTGTAGCGATCCAGGGTAATATCCTCATCCAGGTTGTATACCTGCCCATCCACCCGCACGCGCAAGAAACCCGCCTTGCGCACTTCCTCGAAGACGGCCTGGTAGGTGCCCTTGCGGCTGCGCACCACCGGGGCCAGGATCAACAGCCGGCTCCCCTGCGGGAGGTTGCCGATCACGTCCACGATCTCTTGAGCCGATTGCCGCACCACCTCGCGACCACAGATTGGGCAGTGTGGGATGCCCACCCTGGCGAACAGGAGACGTAAGTAATCGTAGATTTCCGTCACAGTCCCCACGGTAGAGCGCGGGTTATGAGACGTCGCTTTCTGATCGATTGAGACAGCCGGGGATAATCCTTCAATGGTGTCCACTTCCGGTTTGTCCATCTGGCCCAGGAACTGGCGGGCGTAGGCAGACAGCGACTCGACGTACCGGCGCTGGCCTTCAGCGAAGATGGTGTCGAAGGCCAGAGAAGACTTTCCCGAGCCCGACAGGCCGGTAATCACCACGAATTTATCCCTGGGGATCTCAACGGTAATATTCTTTAAGTTGTGTTGACGGGCGCCGACCACCCGAATGACATTTTGTGACATAGATCTACCTGCTGCTTTCCCCTGTGCCCATGCTACGGGCACGGGTGTATCTCGATTTCAAGCCCAATGATAATCGGGCAAAAGTGAATTATACCAAAACAATTGTCCTAATAATACCCAAGAATCAACTTGGATCTTAAGAGTTGGCCGGTTTCCTTTTTTCCCCAACGGCCGGTCTTTACATTGTTAATGGTTTTTAATACCCTTTAATCTCGCCATCCTGGCCGGGAAAGAATCGTATAATCAAAATACTCAATCGCAATTACCCAGAGTGTGGGGAAGAAATATTCTCCTTCTTTCCTTTGTGGCCAAATTTACACCATTGATCCTATCTTTCAGTACTTATCCATTCATACGAGGAGCGCAATGAACGCAGATCCAAAGTCACACCGCCGGGCGATCACAGCGTGGACGATGTACGATTGGGCCAATTCGGCCTTTGCCACCACCATCATGGCCGCCGTGCTGCCCATCTACTACTCGACCGTGGCTGCGGCTGACCTGCCGCCATACATCGCCACCGCTTACTGGGGTTACACCACGTCCATCGCCCTGCTCATCTCTGCCCTCCTCAGCCCGATCCTGGGCGCCCTGGCTGATTTTCGCGGCGCCAAGAAGCGCTTTTTGATGCTGTTCGTCATCCTGGGCGTAACCGGCACGGCTTTGCTCTACCTGGTGCGCACCGGTGATTACTGGATGGCATCGGTATTTTTCATCCTGGGTAACATCGGTTTTTCAGGCTCGCTGGTGTTCTACGACTCGCTGCTGCCTCATATCGCCCGCCCGGACGAGATCGATCAGGTCTCGACGCGCGGATATGCCATGGGATACCTGGGTGGGGGGCTGCTGCTGGCAGCCAACCTGGCGATGATCATGCTGTCTGACCCAAGCCAGACTGAAATCATGACCCGCCTGTCCTTCGTCACCGTGGCCGTATGGTGGCTGGTCTTCAGCATCCCTATCTGGCGCGTCGTCCCTGAGCCGCCGCGCCGGGTTTTGAGCGAAGAACAGGGCGTCAGCGCTATCCGGGTCACCTTCCGCCGCCTGGTGGTCACATTTCGAGAAATCCGGCGCTACCGCGACCTGTTTCTCTTCTTGATCGCCTTCTGGTTTTACAACAACGGGATCGGCACCATCATCACCATGGCCACCATCTACGGCACCGAAATCGGCATCGGCCAAACCGCCCTGATCGGCACACTGCTGATGGTGCAATTCCTGGGGGTGCCATTTGCCTTTGCCTTTGGCTGGCTGGCTAAAAAACTGGGCACCAAGCAGTCGATTTACCTGTCCCTGACAATCTATACCGGGATTGCCATCCTGGGCTACTTCCTGTCTTCAGAATGGCAGTTTTGGGCGCTCGGCGCCCTCGTCGCAACGGTGCAGGGTGGCAGCCAGGCCCTCTCCCGCTCGCTCATCGGCCGCATGATGCCGGTGAGCAAGTCGGCCGAGTTCTATGGTTTCTTAAGCGTCAGTGAGAAGTTTGCCGGCATCGCCGGCCCGGCCCTGTTTGGGTTGGTGGCGCAGCTGATGGGCAACAGCCGCCTGAGCATCGTGTCTTTGATTATCTTTTTCGTCGTGGGCGCCTTAATCCTCAGCCGGGTGAACGTAGACCAGGGCATCCGTGTGGCCCTGGACGAAGAGAAGCTGCTGTCTCAGCCGGCGGTCGAACCGGCCTGAGCATCCCCCTCCTCCACCGGCCGGTCCTCCTGGACGGCCAAAACCGTCTTTCGAACCCGATTGGTCTTTTCCAGTGGGCCGGCTTCCAGATTCAGGTAGCCGGCCTGATCTATTTTTAAAATGCCCATCACCAGGTGATACAGGGCAAACAATTCCAGTGAAAACGGCAGGTAGCCGCCGTAACCCAGGATGGGCATCTCGAACACGTGCCCAAAGTTGACCCAGGGAACGGTGTAGATCCACTTGGGATAGGAGAAGTAATTCCACATCTCCCAGAAAAAGCCGGTAACCAGCACGCCGCAAAACAGGGCCACTACCGGGCGCCAGTTGCCACTCCTGGTATATTCGGCCAGGTTAGGGTTGCCCAGCCAGACGTTGAGCGGCTCAATAATGAAGTATAGGGAGAGCCAGGCAAAGGGAAAGAAGTACTGCGGCCAGGCCAGCATCAGCCCCAGCATCACCCACCCGGCCAGGAAAAAAGCCCAGGTAGTGCCCCGGTTGGGAACAATCCGCGGCCCCTTTCCCATGCGGCGGATGAAGGGCATGCCGGCCATCCATTCCGCCGTGCCAAACACGGCCGGGATCACGATCGAGAAGTTGATGCTGGCCAGCAGGAAGAACACCAGCGGGTGAAAATGCTCCGCGCCTAAATAATGCCAGTTTTGCAGCCGCTCGTTGACCAACTCGAACAGCCACCAACCCGGAATCGAGATAGCAAACAGTCCGGCAAAGCGCTTCCAGTTGCGGGTCAACAGGGATGTACCGCGTCCCATCAGGCTTAGAGCGTCTACCAGCAGGGTATAACCCAGCCACATGGGGAAGAACGCCCAGGCCGTACGCAGCCCAGGTAGAAGCCAGTTGGCCGGCCAGAAGGTGGCAATTAAAACCAGTCCAATCCACCCATGGATGGAAAATTTCCGCAGCATGGTTTATCCGGAGAAATATTGCAGCGCCAAACGCAACCTGGATTCCACGTCCGCCGGGGCATCGCGCGGGATAGACTGGATGGCCGCCTGGCCCTCGACAATACTGTACCCCAGTGCGGTCAGCGCATCCAATACTTCGGCGTCTACGTTCATGGCCGGTAGGTTCTCCAGTAAAGACTCCTTCCCCATGCGCCCCTGAAGCTGGAGCAGAATCTTTTGCGCCGTTTTCTTGCCCACCCCAGGCACCCGCGCCATCAGGTCGGGCTGCTCGCTGAGCACCGAACGGCGGATGGCGTCCACGTTCATGCTGGAAAGAATCGACAGCGCCAGTTTGGGCCCGACCCCGTTCACCCCCAGCAATAAACGGAAGAATTCCCGTTCTTCGGCATCGCGGAAACCATACAAGGCCAGCAGGTCCTGGCGCACCACCATGTGGGTATACAAGAACAGGGTTTCATCGACATAGGTCTGGCTGCAAAGCAGATTGGTGACAAAGACTTGCAAACCAATTCCCCCCACCATAACCACCAGGCTGCCATCGCCGGTCGAGATCACTCTTCCTTCGAGTGCTGCAATCATCCACCCCTCCAGGCTTGGTTATTCTTCGTGATCAGGCGCCTTTTCCCGGCGCTGGTTGAATAGTTCGTATAACATCACAGCCGTGGCCACGGCCAGGTTGAGCGAATCTCCCCGCCCGTACATGGGGATGCGCACCACCTGGTCACACAGCTTGAGGTGGTGGGGCTTCAGCCCCTGGCGCTCGCTGCCCATCAACAAGACCATCCGCCCCGGGTAAACGCAGGCATGGTAATCCAGCTGGGCAGAATCCGACGTGCCCGTGACCGGCAAGCCCTGCTCTTTTACCCAGTGTTCGAATTGTTCGAAACTGGCCCGGGCTAATTTTTGGGCAAACAAGGCGCCCATGGAAGCCCGCACTGCAGTCAGGTCGTAGGGGTCCGTGGATTGATCCAACAAGATCACCCCCGCGCCGCACACCGCGTCGTTGGTGCGCAAGATGGTGCCCAGGTTGCCCGGGTCGGCCACCGCATCCAGCGCTACCCAGGTGTCTGTCTCGCCCGGCCGGATCTGGTCGAGCGGCGCCCACTGCTGGTGGATTACGGCGCCGATGCCTTGTGGACCATCTTTTTGGGCAATGCTCTGGAATACGTCGCCGGTCACTTCGAGTAAAGCGATCCCCTGCTGAGAGGCTTGCCGGACGAGCTGCCGGCCGAATTCCGAGACCAACAGGTCGGGGGAATAGACCAGCTCCTGGATGGGCGCTCCCAGTTGGAGCGCCTCGGCCACAATGCGCAAGCCCTCCACGTAGAACAGGCCGGTTTGTTGGCGTTCTTTGCGCTCGCGCAGCTTACGGATTTGCTTTACCTGGGAATTAGCATGACTGGAAATCATGACTACACTATAAACGCTTCCTGAGGGTTATTCAAGCTGGGTCAGTTTGGCAAAATGCGCACTGTGGAGGTGACAAATGCCAACCGCCAGGGCGTCCGCTGCATCGTCCGGTCGCGGAATCTGGTCGAGCTGCAACAGGGCCCGTACCATCTCCTGTACCTGGCGTTTTTGCGCCCCTCCATAACCGGCGACGGCTTGTTTGATCTCCATGGGTGTGTATTCCGCCACGACCAGGCCGGCTTCGGCCATGGCCAGCAACACCACGCCGCGCGCCTGGCCCACTGCCAGAGCGGTGGTCACGTTGCGTTGAAAAAAAAGCTTCTCCACCGCGCCTGAATCCGGCCGGTGGAGAAGGAGAAGTTCTTTCAACTGGGTATACAGCATCCAGAGGCGATTCTCTGGGCTTTCGTGGGCTGGGGTAGCAATGATCCCGTACTCGACTGCGTCCAGGCCGCCGTCGGCGTTATCCCGGACAAAACCGTACCCGGTCGTAGCCGTACCCGGGTCGATTCCTACCACCAACATAGGGCTATTCGGACTCCATAGCCGCCAGCGCCTCTTCGGAGATCTTCAAATTCGAAAACACGTTTTGAACATCATCCAGCTCTTCGAGGGCATCGATCGTCCTCAACACCTGCAAGGTCTGCTCTACGCTCAATTCCATTTCCTGGTTGGGCAGCATACGCAGCCCCGCCTCTTCTACCTGAACAGAGGCCGTTCTCAGCCGGTCGCTCAAGGTCTTGAACGATTCCACAGGCCCGATGATCTCGAAGGTGTCATCATCCTGCGTCACGTCGTCCGCGCCACCCTCGACTGCCAGCTCAAAGATCGTATCGAAATCTTTGCCCTGGCCAGGTAAGGAGAAATAGGCCGCCCGGTTGAACTGCCAGCCCACCGAACCGGCCTCTCCCATGTTGCCACCCGAGCGGGTGAGAATATGGCGGATCTCGGCTACGGTGCGGTTGCGGTTCTCAGTGACACATTCGATCATCAACGCCACGCCGTTAGGAGCGTACCCTTCGTACATGACTTCCTCGAAAGTGTTGCCTTCTTTACCCTCGCCTGCGCCACGTTTGATAGCGCGTTCGATATTCTCTTTCGGCATATTCTGATTGCGGGCGCGTTCAACAGCCAGGCGAAGACGAAAGTTCGCCTCTGGATCTCCGCCGCCTTCACGGGCTGCCATCACGATTTCGCGAGTCAGCCGTGTAAAGACCTGACCTCGCTTTGCATCGGCGGCACCCTTTTTTCGTTTAATGGTGGCCCATTTTGAATGACCTGACATACCTCGTTCTCCTCAAGCAACATTCGGGTAGATTTCTTAACCGGTTTGTAAATTATACCATGCAATCCCCTTTGCTTATGCGCCGCGGGCCGGGCTTTCACAAAGATGGTCCGCGGCCATCCCCGGCGTCAGGCCAAACTATCGCTTATCCAAGGCTTACGCCTGCCCTACATACGGATCACAGAATCGTAAGACGATTTAATTTACCTTGTTTTTATTGGTTTCTAACCCATTTATTACTACTGTGTAATTAGTTACAAAGACTCGGATACAAACGTACCGTTTTTAAAGGCAAAAGTTCCCCGAATCATTACATTGACCTTTCTTCGAGCAACTTTTTACCAGTGGATGAAAATGCAACCAGACAATCACGACTTGCATACGGCCGGTTTATGCATATGGATCGCTTTGTGGAGCCTGTTCCGTCCGGCTCACGTACCCGTTACCGGGAAACCGGACCATACCGGGATCGATGTGTTCATCCGGGACAGGTTACCTCGCCTGGACGAATTTATCAATACAGTCCGCAACGGCGATCCAGATACGCTGGTGGGCGCTTATGTACCGGGCCTGATGGCCCTGCCCATCCTCCAGCAACCCGCGACCGATCCCACTTTCGTCTCCGAACAGCCCGGCGCGGCCACGCAATTCCGTTCCGCCGGCCAGGTCGATTCGACCGGGCTGCTGGCGCACAACTTTCTCGCCGGGGAGTTCTTTTCCCGGTTAGGCCAAAGCCAAACCATTATCCTGGTGTACGGCGACGGCCGGCTGGAATACTTCCAGGTCACACAAATCCAGCGATACCAGGCGCTCGAGCCCTATAATCCCTATTCCTATTTCGTCAATCCGGCCGACCCCGGGCGTACGTTGTCCAGCACTGACGTGTTCAACCAGACTTACGGGCAGGGCAACGTGTTGGTGTTCCAGACCTGCATCCAGAAAGAGGAACAAAGCTCGTGGGGGCGGTTGTTCGTCATCGCCCGGCCTGTCTCCAGGCAAGGCGCCACCCCCCACACGTCACAGTTGAATCCCTTCGAACATACCCTGGCCTGGAACCGCGCACCATAGGCCCACCCGGCC
>JAAZNB010000475.1 GCA_012798515.1 Chloroflexota bacterium | reverse complement strand
CCGGACACGGCCACCGGAGCGAGGGGAGTTCATAACACCCTCTAGCGGGATACGTCCGACCGTTCACGTGGATAAAAGACTGAAAGCGTTGGCCCGGCGCCCTGATGGGCCTGGGCCAGCGCTTATCGCGTCCAAAGCCCGGCACATCGCTCGCCGGAGCGGAGCGAGAACAGCAAGTCTGTTCCCCGGCCGGCAGGGGCACCTCGCTCGTTATTCACGCGCGTGCAGTCGCACAACGAACGGCGCCGCCGCGCAGTGTTACAACTCGCAAACGCCGTAGATTCTAGCCGCTTTCCTCTCGAATTGAGTAGTTTCTTGATTTTTAAAGTTATTCTCAGATATAGCAGGTATATTTAGTCCTATATATTTTGATATTGAAAGGCATGAGAAATATGAACCGCTTGCGAACGATCCCAGGAATTGTGCTACTGCTGCTGCTCGCAGCTTGCGCCACGCCGGCCACTGCGCCGGCTGCTACCGCGCTGCCCAGCGAAACAGCCGTAGAAGCCACTGCGACCATGGCCGCTGCGACCGAGACCGTGCAGCCGGACTCTGAAAACACTACTGAAGTCCCGGTCACCGGGGATGCTGGGACTGTCGTGTTCAACATCGTCCCTCAAGAATCCAAAGTCACTTACGAGGTCGGGGAGACCTTCTTTAGCCAGAACAACCGCTTTGCGCTGGCCATAGGCACCACCGGCCAGATCAGCGGCTCGGTCACGGCCGACCTGGCCGATCCGCCGGCCAGCGCACTGGGGCCCATCGAAGTGGATATCAGCCAGTTCACCTCGGACAGCTCGCGCCGGGACAACTTCATCCGCCAGAACCAGCTGGAATCGGGCCGCTTCCCCATCGCCACCTTTACCTCTACCCACATCGAGGGGCTGCCCACCAGCTATGCCGAAGGCCAGAATTACACCTTCCAGGTGACCGGCGACCTGACCGTCAAAGAGGCAACCCAACCGGTCACCTTCGACGTCACCGCCCGCCTGGAGGGCAATACCCTGACGGGCACAGCCACCAGCGCCATCAAGATGAGCGACTTTGGCGTCGGCCCCATCTCGCTGGTGGGGATGCTGCAAACCGAAGATGAGGTCAAACTAACCTTCGATTTTGTCGCCCGTTCGTAATCGCCGGCGTGGCGAATCAAAAAGCAGGTCGCCCAATAGCTGCGGCCTGCTTGGTGTTTAAACCGGATCGCATCTCACTTCATGGCCGGCTCGAAGGCCGGTGCCTCGCGGAGCTGGCCCCCCACCCGTACCAGGTAATACGGCAGCCAGGCGATCCCGTAGAATTCCACGAAAATGTTGCTCTTCTGGGGATTGACGGGCACTTCCTGGATGTCATTGACCGCCTGGGCCCATTTCTCCTGCAGCCCGGCCAGGGACTGCTTGTACTCCTCTTCCAGGGCGCCCAGCTCACCCTGCATGGCGCGCAGTTCCTGCTTTTCCTGCTCCAGGTCGGCCTGCGCCTGCTGGGTCAGACGGTGCTTGGTGAAGGACGAGGACACGCTGCGCCGCCGTTTGGAGAAAATGCTCAGGGCCAGCTCACCGTGCGTGCCCCACTCTTCCATGCGACGCTGCTCCACCTCTTGCTGTTGTTCGTCTACTTCCGAATTCTGGCGGCTTACTTTCCGGCGCAGGGCTTCGATCTTGCGCACAAAAGCCGCCTCCAGCTTGTCCTGTTCCACGGCCAGGGCCGCCTTGGCCGCTTCACCGCAGCGTTCACGCAGCTCGGCCGGGCCGACATCCGGGTCGGCGTACACTTTCAAAGCCGTGTTGGCGCGCACCCGGATCGCGCCGGTGCGGTACAGCCAATCTACGAAGTCTTTTTGCCACAGCTTCAGGCGACGCCCATCTCCCAACCAGGCAGGCAGGGGCACAAACTGGGCGGCCGGCATGGCCTGCGTTTGCAACTGGCCGGCAGCGTAGCTGCGCCAGGCGCTGTCGTCCCAACGCAGCAGGGTACCCTCGCTGGCCGTAACCATCACGGCCATCTGCCGCTGGTAGGCCAGGTTGTACTTCTGAACGGTATAGCGAATCTGGGCCTGGGCGTACAGCGCCGGCCGGTACAGGATCCCTTCGGCCTCCACCCGGCCGCTGGCGGGGTCCTTCAACGAGCCGGCTGCCCGGGCCACCCCCACCTCGGCCGGCAGGAAGACCTGGTCGAACCCCGAAGGGGGGACGGGTTGGGTTCGCAGGTACTGCGTCTCCCCACCTCCCGCCGCGGGAGCAGTCTCCACAGGGACGGCCTGGGTCATCTCGACAGACGGCGCCGGGCGCAAAGCGGGCCGGGCAGGCGGTGTGCTGCCTGCCGCGGTAGACCCTCCCGGACCGGCAGCGCCGGCCAGCCGGTTGAGGGCCGGGACCTGGGCCCGGGTCACCGGGCCGGCCAGGAAATTTAACGTCCAACGAGAATAGAACAGCCGGGGGCCGGGTTGGTGAACGTTGTGCAGCAAGAAAACGCGCTTTTCCAGCCCGGAGATGGTGCGGTCGAAGACCGAGCGGTCCAGGGTGCCGGCCACGTTTTCCAGCCCATCCAGCAGGCGCTGCTTGTCCTGATCGGTCTGCAAGCGCCCAATCACCCAGGTGCCGGCGTTGGAAAGCGCTTTGTAATCCAGGTCCACCGGATTCTGGGTGGCCAGCAGCAGCCCGACGCCAAAGGCCCGCGCCTGCTTGAGCATGCGCAGCAAGACCGGTCGCGAGGGTGGGTTGCGCACCGGCGGCAGGTAGCCCATGATTTCGTCGAAGTAGACCAGGGCGCGCAGCCCGCTGGTGCCGCGCAGCCCGCGCATCCACGCCTCAACCGAGGCCAGCAGCAGGGTCACGAAGAACATACGCTCATTTTCATCCAGGTGAGCCAGGTAGAAGATGCTGTGGCGCGGGCGGCCATCCGGGGTGTAGAGCAGGCTCTGCACGTCCAGAGACTGGCCTTCCAACCAGGTCTGAAACGAGGGAGAGGCCAGGAAATTGTTCAACAGCATGGCCAGCTCCAGGCGGTCCTTCTCCGGGAAAAAACTATTCAGCGGGAAGGCCCCCAGGCGCTCCATGGGCGGGTTCTGGATCTGCAAGATCAAATCGGTGAGATCGACCGGCCTGGACTGGCTCCAGGCGTGTTCCAGCAGATTTGACAGCAAGATGTGCTCTCGGGAACGCAGGGGATCCACGTCCTCCAGGCCCACCAGCCCCAGCAGCGCCGTGACCGTGCTGGCAATCTTCTCACGCAGGATCTCACGGTTCTCCTCCCAGGGCAGATCCGGAGCGCTGAAGGAAGACAGGATGTTGACCGGGATCCCCGCCGAAGAACCGGGCGTGTACACGCTGTAATCCACCGCGGATTGCAGCTTGAGCAGATCGTCCCGCCCCAGGCCCCACTGCGCCAGCCCATTCTTCCAGCGCTCGGCGGTGTCTACAGCCAGCTCGGGCAGCGGCTTGCCCTGCCGGCGGGCCTCTTCAGGGTCGATCCAGGGCTCGAAATCCTGGGGGCTCAGCTCGGGAAAATGCAGCACCAGGTTGGTCAGGTCGCCCTTGGGATCGATGATAATGGCCGGCACCCCTTGCAAAGCCGCCTCTTCCAACATAGCAATACACACCCCGGTTTTCCCCGAGCCGGTCATGCCGGTCACGATGGCGTGGGTGGTCAAATTCGCCGGATCGTACAACAGCGCTTCCTCTTGCACCTGCCTGGATGCCGGCTCATACGTCCGGCCGAGGTAAAACAGGGCCTTTTCGGACTGTCCCATTTTGCGTACTCCATCTGTGTGTAAAGATCAAGCCTGTATGATAGTAAAAACTGCCCCATAGGATGCGAGCAGGGTTAGCCGGGGAACCCTGGCCTCCGCTCCGGGGGTTATCCCCGGAACGGGGACACGCCACCGGTATACGGTTGAAACGTCCCCCGCCTTTATTATATTGCAGAACAAGCGTGCTGTTTAAAAACAAACGGCCTCCCAGGGAGCCCGGGAGGCCTGCCATTGAAATCCCCAAGTTAACTCAGGGCTGCGCCAGGCGCTGGTACAGCGCCGAGGCAAAATCGGCCATGGCCTGCGTCTCGTTGGCCGAAGCCTCGCTGACCCCCGTGCCGTTGAGCAGCAGGCGAATGGTCATGGCGTCGGCTACGGCGTTGTCGCTGATCTCCAGGTCGAGCGGTTGGTACGTATCTAACCAGGCATACAGCTTTTCCAGCTCGGCGCTGGTCAGGTAGGCCCGGCCAAAATTCTGGGGATCGGCGCCCTTGCACGAGTTGGCGTACAGGATCCCGCTCGAATAGAGCGCCAGATCGTCACAGAAACCGGCGATCCCGCCCTCGCGGTGCCAGGACAACGCCAGCCCGTACGCTGCCCCACTGCGCCCCCCGGCCGCCTCTTCCCCGGCCAGGCGTACCCACTCGGCCATGCCGCGCTGCTCCACAGCGGTGGCCTTCTGCTCGCCTGCGCCGGTGAACTCCAGCGTGCCGGCCGGCGTCTCAGCTGAGAAAGAGCGGTAGGTCTCCACGAAGTGGCGCAGCTCCTCTTCACGCTGCGGGTTGGCCAGGAAACCGCTCATCATCACGCCCTCACACGGGCCGAAGGCTACCCCCTCGGCCCCCACCGCGACCGCCTGGCAGGGCTCCTCCCGGCTGCGGAAGGAGAACAGCGTCTTGCCGGTCTGCGGCTCGGGCGCCTCGGCCAGCAGGATCACGTCGCCGTTGTGATCGGTGTGGTACTGGTACACTTTGCCTTTCACGCTCAGGCGCACCACGTAGCCCGCCGTGCGCACCTCGGCGCAGGCCATCCCGGCGTTGTCGATCCCCAGGCAGCTGGTCGGCCAGCTGGTCGCCGCGACGCGCAGCGTCTTCACGTCCTGGGCGCTGACACGCAGTTGCTGCACCAGCATCTGGCGGGCGGCCGCCACCGCAGGCGCCAGGTCTTCTCCGCTCTGCACCTCGCGGGCCTGTTTGCCCTGCAAATCCGCCCGGTAGACGTAGGTCTGGTCCCCGGCCGAAAAGGTCACTTCCACCCCCGGCGTGACCACCGCGGCGCACAGCTCATCCGGCCGGGCCAACCCCAGGCAGGGATCGGGGAAATCCGTTTGCACCACTCCCTCGATCTCGACCGCCTCAGGGGCGAGCTGGTAATCGGCGATCACCGCGGCCAGCGCCGTGCGCACCCCGGCCGGCAGTTCCTGCGTAGGCGCCGCCGGCGGCGTCTCTGTGGGCAGGCTGTGGGCTGTGGGCGAAACGGGGATCACTTCTGAAACCTGGGGAGCACACGCCGCCAGCAGCAGCGTCAGCACGATCCCCGCTAGAATCCATTGAGTACGTCGCATCGTCTGTCAACCTTTTTAGCTTGATTATAAATCCCTCTTTAGGACGTCCGGCGCCAGGATTGGTTCCGGAGGCTTAGATGAGACAACGCTAATCTAAATTTGCGCGCTACGCCTTGACGTCGCAGCCTTTCTCGGGTAGAATGATCAACACATTGCGGGGTAGAGCAGAGGCAGCTCGTCGGGCTCATAACCCGGAGGTCAGTGGTTCGAATCCACTCCCCGCTACT
>JAAZNB010000062.1 GCA_012798515.1 Chloroflexota bacterium | reverse complement strand
GAAGGGCCGCGAGCGGTGGGCTCAAGCCCTGCCGTTGCTGGCGTCAAACGACCCGATGATGCGCAGGATGTCGAAGCCTTCGGCATAGGGCCTTTCGGCCAGGGCGCCGTGGCGGATGAGCGTGGCGCGGGTAATGGCGGGGTCGAAGTAATATTTGGCGGCGTAGGTGGTATACATCGACAGGGCCTTGAGTTTGCA
The DNA here is from genome assembly GCA_012798515.1 of Chloroflexota bacterium. Lineage (GTDB taxonomy): Bacteria > Chloroflexota > Anaerolineae > Anaerolineales > Anaerolineaceae > JAAZNB01. The sequence goes on along the minus strand of JAAZNB010000062.1, from coordinate 21,019 downwards.
GTCCACGTCGGCCTCGGAGACCCCGACCAGAAAATTGGGGAAGAACCCGTAGCTGCTGCGCAGTACGTCGAAACCCAGCACGGTCGTGCCCCTGAAGGCGCGCAGAGCTTCTTCCGTGACCGTGGCGTGGTCCTGGTGGATGTCGGCCCGGGTGTGCACGAAGACGACATCGGGACTGAACTCCCGATTGAGCTGGATCATGTATTCCAGGATCTCCTGGCGGGCGTCCTGGAAGCGACGGGTTTCGAACTGGCCGAGCACCACGTTCTCCCTGGAAACGCCCAGTGTTTGCATGCTCTGGTAATGCTCACCCACCAGGTCGGTCAACAAAGGGTTTTTCTGGTTGTCCGAAAGGGTGACGCACTTGATTGTGGTGTAGGGGGCGATGTGGGCGATAAAAGCGCCACAGCCCAGTTCGATGTCATCGGGATGGGCGCCGATAAAACAAATCCGGCGCCCGTAAAAAATCAAGTCGTGATTCATAGGTCTCTACCTGGTGGCGACGAAGCCGCCAACGACTTTGGTCATCACCAGTTTGCCGTCTTTTTCCTGGCGGCGTTGGGCGGCCGTGGTAATCGCCTGCATCATGCGCTCGAAATCTTCCTTGCCCTGGAAGAAGCTGGACCACAGTTTGCGGTCTTCCGACAGGGAAGCGCGGGTGTAATCGATGAAGGGCTGGACGTCGTCGAAGGTCAGGGGGTTTTCAAAGATGTTCACGTCCACTTTGGCGAAGGTGGCCTGCATGGCGTCGAGGATCTGGGACCCGTAGCGCGAGCTGCCCGGCATAGGCGGGATGGGCTTGTCGGTGGCTTCGCGGATCACGTCGTAGAAGAGCTGTTTATTCTCGGGCATCGGGCCGCTGGTGAACAGGTGCCCGCCGGGTTTGAGCACGCGGTGCATCTCCCGGATGGTGAAGGGGATGTCTTCCGCGTAGTAGATGGCAAAGCAGCAGGATAACATATCGAAGGTGTTGTCTTCGAAGGGGAAACGCTGATTGAAATTGAGCTCGGTGAACTTGACGCGGTTCCCCGTCCTGGCATTTTCCTGGCGGGCTTTGGCGAGCAGGTCTTCTGAAACATCTCCACCGGTAATGTCTGCGTCTCCATCGAGAGCCTGGAAGAATGAGAAACACTGTTTCCCTGCGCCGCAGGCCACGTCCAGAATCTTCATCCCTTTGCGCAGCGGCAGCAGCTGCAGCATCCAATCGTCGATATTTCTGCCCCCATACTTATTATGAATATCGATGCGGGTGAGCAGGTCACTGGTTGTTTCCTGGTAATTGATCTTCATTAAACCCTCGTGTGTGGTGTTGGTTTGGGCCGAAAAGCAGTACACCCGCCCCGGATGGTCTTCTGTGGGCCACTATCCGGTAGTCCTGCCAGGCAGGACAGGCGGGTCCGGACAGGCGCTTAAGTATACAGGCCAGAAAGTAAACCGTCAATGGGTATGCCGGCTCAGCAGATGCGGGGCAGCATTTCGCCGGCCAGCATATCCAGGACGCGAGTGGCGCCCAGGGGGGTGCGGATGGAGACGCGCCCAGACTGCCCGGGTAAAACCGCGCCGATGCGCATAGCCGAGACGCCGTAGGGATGGGCGCGTAAGGCTTGCAGGGCGGCGTCGGCCTCGTCTTCGGGCAGGATGACGATCATTTTGCCTTCGTTAGCAATGTAGAGGGGATCAAAGCCCAGCATCTCGCAAGCGGCGCGCACGCCGGGGGCGATGGGGATGGCCTTTTCTTCCAGCTGGATGTCGACTCTGCTCTGTTCGGCGATTTCCTTGAGAGTGGTGGCCAGCCCGCCGCGGGTTGGGTCGCGCAGCACGTGGACGTGTGGCGCGGCTTGCAGCATAGCGTCGATCAGGTGATTGAGCGGGGCGGTGTCGGACTTGATCTCGGTGGTAAAGCCCAGCTCACCGCGTTCGGCCAGCACGGCGATCCCGTGGTCGCCCACACTGCCGGACACCAGCACAACGTCGCCTTTCTGAGCCCGCTCACCGCCGATATGGATCTGATCCGGAAGCCAACCGATGCCGGTGGTGGTGATGAACAGGCCATCGGCCTTGCCGCGCTCGACCACCTTGGTATCCCCGGCTACGATCTGCACCCCGGCTTCTCCGGCGGCGGCCTGCATGGATTGCACCACGCGGTGGAGCGTGTCGATCGGCAGGCCCTCTTCGAGGATAAAACCGGCCGTCAGGTACAAAGGCCGGGCGCCGGAAACAGCGATGTCATTGACCGTGCCGCACACGGCCAGGCGGCCGATGTCACCGCCCGGGAAAAACAGCGGTGACACGATGTGGCAGTCCGTGGAGGTAATCAGGCGGCCCTGCAGGGCGGCGCCCTCCGGCAGGCTCAGGCGGGCAAAATCGTTGCCTTCCAGCAGCGCCGGCGACGATAACGCCGGCTGAAAGACCTGGCGGATCAGGTCATTGGTCATACGCCCACCGCTGCCGTGGCCGAGGACGATCTGTTCGTTATGACGGAGGGGCACCGGGCAAACCGGCCCTTCCATTTGGATAGGAGTAGAAGGTTGGTCCATGATGATCATTATCCTGGCATGGATGGTTCTTCGATCGCTGCCCGGCCGTATCGATAATACGCGGCGCAGGCGCCTTCCGAAGAGACCATGGTGGCCCCCAGGGGGTTTTGTGGGTTGCATAACTTGCCAAAGGCCGGGCAATCAACCGGTTTCATCAGGCCTTGCAAGATTTTCCCGGCTACGCATATTTCGGACTCTTGGGTATGGATGTTTTCCACGTTGAAGCGTATCTCGGCGTCGTAGCCGGCGTATTCCGGGCGCAGCCGCCAACCGCTCTGGGGGATCATGCCGATGCCGCGCCAGTTACGGTCGCAGGATTCGTACACTTTCTCTAAAATCGCCTGGGCGGCGCGGTTCCCGGGCTGGGTGACGGCCCGGGGGTAGGCATTGAGAACTTCGTGTTTACCGGCTTCCAACTGCTGCACGGTTTGTAAAATACCGGTCACCAGGTCGAGGGGCTCGAACCCGGTCACCACGATGGGGATGCGATACTGTTCTGCGATGGGTAGGTATTCCCAGTAGCCCATCACGGCGCACACGTGCCCGGCAGCTAAAAAGCCCTGCACCCGGTTGAGGGGTGAACCGAGGATGGCGTGCATGGCCGGAGGAACGCGCACCTGCGAGACCAGCATGGAGTAATTTTTCAACCCCAGGGCCTTGGCCTGCACCACACTCATGGCGTTGGCCGGCGCTGTGGTTTCGAAACCGATGCCAAAGAAGACCACCTGCTTGTCGGGGTTCTCCTGGGCGATGCGGACCGCATCCAGGGGCGAATATACCACGCGCACCGTCCCGCCGGCCGCTCGCACAGAAAACAGGTCGCCCGTAGAGCCGGGCACGCGCAGCATGTCTCCGTAGGAGGTGAAGATCACGCCCGGCTGCGAGGCGATGGCCAGGGCCTTATCGATCAGCTCGAGCGAGGTCACGCACACCGGGCAGCCCGGGCCGTGAACGAGCTCGAGCTCCTTGGGCAACAGCTGGTCCAGGCCGTAATGCAGGATCGAGTGGGTCTGCCCGCCGCAGATCTCCATGATGACCCACGGTCGGGTGGTCAGTTTGTGAATCTCGTGCAAGACGCCCTTGACCAGGTCGGCATCGCGAAATGGTTCGAGGAACGCCTGGGTCATGGCATTCCTGGCAGGCTGTCGGGCTCACTCCCCATGGACAGTTCGTCTTCCAGCATCGAAAGCTCGCGCAGCGCATCCAGCGTCTGCTGCGCTTCTTCGGGACTGAGCAGATTCAGGGCAAAACCGGCGTGGATGATGGTGTAGTCCCCGGCTTTGGCTTCCGGCAGGGTCTCGATGCAGGCTTCGCGGGTTACGCCGCCGAAATCGATCTTACACATCCGCAGACCTTTGTCACCGTAGATTTCTATGATCTTTCCAGGCACACCCAGGCACATATCGGCCTCCTAAAGTTAGTGAATAAAATGATTATAGGCGGCGACCATGATTTGCCCCAGGGCAATGCCGCCGTCATTGGTAGGCACCTGGCGGTGGAGCAAGACATGGAACCCGTCTTCCCGCAGCAGACGCAGGCTGCGTTCCAGCAGGTACCGGTTTTGCCACACGCCGCCGCTCAGGGCTACGTTACGAACGTTGGTATCTGTGCGCAAGATGCGACAGATTTGCAAACTCAGCTGGGCAATGCTGTTGTGGAAGCGAGCGGAGAGCCGGTTCACCGGCAAACCGTTGTGCCAGTCCGCGATCAGCGCCTGCCACAACGGCCCTGGGTCGACCAGGCCGTCCTTGATCTCCAGCTCGTACAGCCCTTGCTCGTGCGGATCGGCCGCGATTTCGAGCTCGATGGCGGCCTGCCCTTCGTAGGTGGCCTTCTGGCGCACCCCGATGAGGGCCGCAGCGGCATCGAACAGCCGGCCCAGGCTGGAGGTGAGGGGAGTATTGATGTGATGCTCCAATTGGGAGCGTAGTACGGTGCGCTCCTCGGCGCACAGGTCCTGCACCGGGGGTAGGCCGGCTTCCCATTCGATGCCTGCCTGCCACAGGTGGGCCAGGGCCATGCGTGCGGGGCGGTGTACGGAAGCATCCCCGCCCGGCAAGGGAGCGTAGGCCAGGTGATAAGGCCGTTGGTAGCCGTGGTAATCGCCCACCAGGAACTCTCCGCCCCAGATGGCCCCATCGGGGCCGTAGCCGGTGCCGTCGAAGGACAGGCCAATCACCGGTTCGGGAGAATCCCAGCCATTGTCGGCCAGGCAGGCCGCCAGGTGGGCGTGGTGGTGCTGCACCTGGTAGAGGGGCAGGTTTTGTCCGGCTGCCCGCTGGTGAGCATATACACTGGACAGGTAATCGGGGTGCAGGTCACAGGCCAGCACCTCGGGTTTGACACGGAATAGTCTCTCAAAGTGCTGGATACCTTCCTGGTAAGACTGGAGCGTTTCCAGGTTTTCCAGGTCACCGATATGGTGGCTGAGGAAGGCATATTTTTCGCGAGTGACACAGAATGTGTTCTTGAGCTCGGCTCCGGCTCCCAAAATGGGAGGAAATTCGCGCTGCAAAAGGATGGGATCGGGGGCATAGCCGCGGCTGCGACGGATGGGGTATGGCCCACCGTCGACCTCGCGCAGCACGGAATCGTCCACGCGCATATGGATGGGCCGGTCGTGCAGCAGGAACCCGTCGGCGATGCCTTGCAGGCGTATTTTGGCGTCGGCATCCTGGTAGGCGATGGGTTCTTCGCTCAGGTTGCCGCTGGTCATCACCAGCAGGTCGGGGAATCCCTCCTCTGGTTCCAGCAGCAGCAGATGCAGCGGGGTGTAGGCCAGCATGATTCCCAGGGACTGCTGGCCCGGGGCGACCTGGGCAGCGATCAGGGAGGATGGCTTTTGTTCCAACAACACGATCGGCCGTTGGCGCGATTCCAACAGCGCCCGTTCCCCGGCATCGGCCGTACAGTGGCGCAGGGCGGCGTCCAGGTCGAAGGCCATCAGCGCAAAGGGACGGTCACTGCGCCGTTTGCGGCGGCGTAGCTCGTCCACAGCCTGCGGATTGAAAGCATCACAGGCCAGGTGATACCCGCCCAGGCCTTTGACGGCCAGGATCTTGCCCTGGCGCAGAAACTGCCGGGCGAGGCGGATAGCCTCGTCGCCATCCACCCGAGGCGTGTCTTCAGCTACGAAAGATACCTGCGGCCCGCAGTCGGGGCACGCCGTCGGCTGGGCGTGAAAACGGCGGTCCAGGGGATCGACATACTCGTGCCGGCAAGGGGCGCACATGTTAAATCCGGCCATGGTCGTCTTGGGCCGGTCGTAAGGAATGTCCTGGATGATGGTGAAGCGCGGCCCGCAGTTGGTGCAGTTGATGAACGGGTAACGGTAGCGCCGGTCGTGCGGGTCGAACAGTTCTCTCTGGCAGTCGGGGCAAATGGACATATCCGGCGAGACGGGGATGAAATCGTCTGCCTGGGGGAGGCTTTCGATGATCTCGAAGCTGGAATAGCCGTCGGGGGCGCAGGGGGCGGTCTCGAAACGGTCAATGCGGGCCAGGGGCGGGGTCTCGGCGCGGATGGCCTGTAAGAAGGCGGTAATGTCATCCGGACAGCCGTTGACTTCGATTTCGACTCCACTGGACGTGTTGCGCACCCAGCCGGTCAGGTGGTAACGCATGGAAAGCAGGTAGATGAAAGGCCGGAACCCGACGCCCTGTACAATGCCCTGGATGTGTACCTGGCAACCGGTAATGGGATCAGCGCTCATGCCTTCACGCTTTCCGGCTGCGCACCTGCTGCAGGACCCATTGGGCCCAGTCCTCGATACCCTCGCCGGTGTAGCACGAGACCGGGAAGGTGATCAACCCGGGATTGAGCATCTCGACGCCCTGGCGGAAGTAATCCATGTTGAACCGTACGTAGGGCAGTAGATCGATCTTGTTGATCAGTAGGACTTCCAGGCCACGGTAAATATTCGGATATTTATAGGGCTTGTCATCGCCCTCGGGAACGCTGGCCACCAGGACGCTGGCGTGGGTGCCCAGCTGGAAAGCAGCCGGGCAAATCAGGTTGCCCACGTTCTCGACGATCAACAGGTCGATCTGGTCTAGATCGAGCTGATCCAGGCCATAACTGAGCATGACGGCGTCCAGGTGGCAGTCGCCGCCGGTGTTGATCTGCACAGCCGGCATGCCGGCCGCGATGACCTTATCGGCGTCGATGGTCACCGGGGCGGTATCGCCTTCGACCACCCCAATGACCATCTCGGGGGCCAGCTTCTGGATGGTTTGCAGGATCAGGCTGGTTTTACCGGAGCCCGGGGAAGCCATCACGTTGATTGCAAAGACCCCTGCCTGGTCAAAGCGTTTACGATTGAGGTTGGCAACCTGGTCATTGGCGTCTAGGATCTTTTCCACAACCGGAACGCGTTCTGTCGAATTCATACTTGCTCCTGATCTTTCTCGATTTCAATACTGTCCAGCCAGAACTCTTCGCCGCTTTCCACGTGAATGTGGGCACTGCCGCAGGCGGGACAGGGGGTCATTTCTTTGGCGAGGGTGTAAACGTTGTGACAGTCCAGGCATTTCAAACGGGCCGGAACCCGTTGGAAATGGAGCTGGGCGCCCTCACACACCGTTCCTGCACTGATCAAATCCCAATAGAACTGGATCGAATCGTCGACGATGCTGGATAAAGCCCCGATTACGACGTAGATGTCGGTCACTCGGGAGGCATTGGCTTGTTGGGCATGTTTGACTGCGATGTTGATGAGGCTTTCAGTTACAGACAGCTCGTGCATGGGCTAATTATAATACTAATGAGATAAAAATTAGTTGGATGAGAAGTCACCCTCTAGGGATGACGAAAGGCACCTTTGCGACAAAAAGAGCCCCGAACCTTTTCCGTTTCGAGACCCTTGTGAGGGCAATGGCCGGCTAAGTGCACATCCCCGGGAGAACGGATTTCGTCCGTCAGGGCTGTGCCAGCCATTGCTCCAGCTGCGTGACTGCCTGGGGAAGCAGGCGAGCTGTGGCCGCAGATAGGGACCGGTCGAAACCAAACTCGTACCCGCGTACGGAGAGTAACAGGCCCTGGGGGTCGCTGCCGTACAGGGTGTGGCTGATGGCCAGCAGAGTTGCGGCCGTGAGGTGGTGGGTGAACGGGGAAGGCTGGTATTCGGGGATCAGCCGTTCAGCGTGGATCTCTTCGGGCACACTGCCGGTGTGCGCGTCGACAAAGCAGACCCGCTCGTATTGCGCCACGGTCTCAGCCAGTTCTGGCATCAATTGTAAGACAAACATCAGTTCCGGGTTTTTACCACTGAAATCGAACCCCGACTCAACTTCAGACGCGCGTCCCAGTTGTCCGGCCAGGGAGGCAAGCACGTGCCAGGCGATGCCATCGTCCTGGCGGTCCACGTTTCCATACCCGATTATTAACGTCCGTTTCAAACAGCTATCTCCACTACCGGGAGAGAGCTGGATAGAGTCCTGGCAGGCCAGGCTCTACCCGTATCTCCCTCCCGAATGCATATCGTTGGGTTTACATGCCGCGGCGCAGGGTCTGGATTACGTTGCCGCTCGGATCCTGGACTTCCACTTCCATCGGCATTTGGCCGACAGCGTGGGTGGAGCAGGACAGACAGGGATCGTGGGCGCGTACGGCCGCTTCCACGCGGTTCAGAATGCCTTCCTGTACCTCGGGGCCGGTGATGTAGGTCTTGGCGACGCTATCGACGGCGGTGCTCATGGCCCAGTTGTTGTGGCCGGTGGCCACGATGAGGTTGACCTTGGTCAGCTGGCCGTCTTCATTGGCCCAGTAATGGTGGATGAGGGTACCGCGCGGGGCTTCGATCACGCCGACGCCCACACCCTGGTAGTTGCGGCGGGTGTTGAGGATGTCTTTGCTGAGGATATCCGGGTCATCCAGCAGCACGCGCACGCGTTCGGCCGCGAACAGGGTCTCGATCAGGCGGGCGTAGTGGAAGTGCAGCGTGTTTTCCACCGGTTTACCACCGTTGAGGGCCTTGAACTCGGCCAGGGCCGCGTTGGCCAGCGGGGTGTCGATCTTGTCGGCCGTGTTGAGGCGTCCCAGGGGGCCAACCCGGTACACGCCGGCCGGCCAGCCCATCTTCTTGTAGTAGGGGAACTTGAGGTAAGACCAGCTCTCGACGTGCTCGGCGATGTAATCCAGGTAGTCGCTGCCGGGGAATTTCTCCAGCTCGACGCCGTCAACGTCGATCAGGCGCACGTCACCGTCATACAGTTCCAGGGCGTTGTCCGGTGTGACCAGGCCCAGGTAACCGCTCTTCAGCACGGCGAACTTATCGATGTCTTCCTGGTTGCGAGCCGCCCAATCTTTGAAGATGGCCAACCCGGCCTGGGTGGTGGCGATGGTCTCGTCCAGACCGGCCAGGATGGTGTCGCGTTCGGCGGCGGTCAGGGCTTTGTTGACCCCACCCGGCACTGCAAAGGTGGGGTGGATGCGACGGCCGCCCAGGATATGGATGATCTCCTGGCCGTATTTGCGCAGGTTGACTGCCTTGAGGGCCAGTTCGGGGTTGACCTGGATCAGGCCAACCACGTTGCGCACGGCGGGATCGGCGTCGAACCCGAGCAGCAGATCGGGTCCGGCCAGTTCGAAGAAATGCATGCCGTGGCTCTGGATGATCTGGCCCATGTGCATCAGCTCGCGCAGCAGAGACGCGGTGCGGGTCGGCTGGCTGCCGTAGACGTTGTCAGCGGCTTTGGCGGCGGCCAGGTGATGGCTTACCGGGCAGATGCCGCAGATGCGCGGGGTAATGCTGGGCATTTCGAAGACCATGCGGCCTTCGCAGAATTTCTCGAATCCGCGGAACTCGTTAATGTGTAAATAGGCGTGTTCTACCTTGCCAGCCTCATCCATACGAATGGTGATTTTGGCGTGTCCTTCGATGCGGGTTACCGGCTCAATGGTTATTTTTTGTGTGGCCATATCCAAGACTCCAATTAATGCCAATGCAGTTTGTCGTCTTTGATTTCGGGCCGGCGCCCCTGCGCCAACTCACTCAAGACGTAATAGATCGTATCCGCGTCGGGCGGGCAGCCGGGGACGAATACATCCACGGGAACGACCTCGTGTAGCGCCCGGACCCGGGTGGGGACCGCTAATTCGGGGTCGTCGGGGATTTTGCCTTCTGCATCGGTGCTTTCCGTCTCTACATAGGCACGGCGGAGTGCGTCGTCGATCTCGAAGAAATTCCGCAGGGCGGGGACGCCGCCAAACACGGCGCAATCGCCCAGGGCGACCAGGATGCTGCAGCGGCTGCGCATCTTGTGAGCCACTTCTTCGTTGGTGGTATTGTTGACGCCGCCTTCGAGGATACCCACGTCGACGCCGGATTCATCCGGCTCTTTCAAGTCGGTGATCGGGGTCGAGCGAAGGTCCGCCAGCTCTGCTATCTTTACGATGCGTTCATCAATATCCAGAAGCGACATGTGGCAGCCGGCGCAGCCTGCCAACCAGTCGGAGGAAATTTTTGGTTTTCCCATATCTTTCTCCTTCATTCCGTTCTATACCGGATAATTATCCGTCCTGTTATGCAATCTCGACGGCGGCTGTGCGTACGCTGAGTTCTGACTGCCATGCGTCCGTGCTGACCGCGCTCCCCAATTTCTGTCCCAGGGCCTCGAAGACAGCCTGGTTGGACCACACGCCTTCTGCGGCGCTGAGTGCGGGGCTGGCCAGCTGGATACGGCCTTCCATGTTCACGAAGTGGCCTTCCAACTCGGCCCAGTTCTCTACCGGCAGGACCACGTTGGCCATGGCGGTGAGCTGGGAAACATAAGCCGCCTGCACGGCCAGGAAGGGTGCCTTTTCGACCTGCTGGATGAACTTCTGGCTGGGCTGGTCGTCGCCCAGGGCAACGTACACGGCCTGCTGTTTTTCTACGGTCAGGTTGTGTGCCAGGCCATACTGGGCCGCAGCCAGACTGTTGGCCTGTCCCTTGGTGCTGAGCAGGACGGCGTCCGTGCAGCAGGTGGCCAGGGCGTACAGGGCTTTCAGCTCACTTTGGCCGGTGCCTTTACCGGTGATCATGACCAGCTTCTGTGAGCCGGCCAGTAAGGCTGCGGCGGCGTCGATGCTGGCGTCCCCACTGGGCGCCGACAGGGCCGCGGCGAGGGCCTGGATGGTCTCGGCCTCTTTCCCGGCAGCGGGCTTGAGGGTGGCATCGGCCAGGTGGTCGAAGGAGTTGTCTTGGCTATCCACGATCACCAGTTTCGTCCCCTGGGGCAGCATACGTTTGACGAAGAAACCGGCGACCTGGTGTTCGCTGCCCAGATCGACGCCGGCCAGCACGACACAGTCGGCGGATTCGATGTCGGACAGTTTCCCTTCGTAGGGTTTCCCGTTCTGGTTGGCCAGCTGAGCGGCCGCCTGAGTGACCGTTGCGTCGTCCAGGCTGGCGGCGGTAGCGTTCAAAGCGCTGGCAAAGAGGCTCTTGAAGGCATACAGGGCCTCGGCGGGCAGGCGGGAGGAGGCAAATGCCGCCAGGCCGTCGCCGTTCTTGCCGGCCAGGGGTTGCAGCTGGGCCGCGACCGCGCCCAGGGCTTCGTCCCAGGTAGCGGCTTGCAGTTTTCCATCCTTGCGCACCATGGGGGTGACGATGCGCTCGCGGTCGTCGGATGCGGGAACGAAACGGCCGAATTTACACAGCACGCCGTTGTTGACCTCGGCATCCCAATTCCCATCGATGCGCAGCAGGTGGTTGTCGCGGGTGATCACGTCGATGCCGCAGCCGACCGAGCAGCCGATGCAAATGGACTGGGTGTGGTCGGACTGAGCGTCCTTGCCCATGTAGGCGCTGGAGCGCACGATCAGGGCGCCGGTCGGGCAGACCTGGGTGCAGGTCCCGCAGGAAACGCAGGAGCTCTCGCCGAGCGGCGTGCCCAGGTCGGCAACCAGGAAGCTTTTGGCGCCGCGTTCTTCGAAGCCCAGGGTAAAGTTACCCGCCAGCTCACCGCAAGCGCGTACGCACCGCCGGCAGAGGATGCAGCGGTTGTTATCCAGAATGAAGAAGGGATGCGAGGCGTCCACCGGGTAAGGCTGCCAGTTGGGCTGTAATGGCCAGTGGGTCATTTCCTCGTGGTAGGCTGCGTTTTGCAGGTCGCAGTCGCCACCGCTGACCTCGCAGAACGGGCAGAAGTGATTCCGCTCGCTGAAGATCATGGTGAGGACGAACTTGCGCGCTGCCTCGATTCCCGGTGTGTTGGTGCGTACGACCATTTTGTTGCCTGCCGGTAAGGTGCAGGACGGCTGCAGCGTCCGCGCCCCTTCAACTTCTACCAGACAAAGCCGGCATCCGCCGTAAGGGGTTAGTTTGGGATGGTCGCACAGAGTAGGAATATCGATACCGGCGGCCTGCGCCGCTCTTAATACGGTGGTCCCTTCGGGGACTTCAACTTCTTTGCCGTCAATTGTCAAATTGACCATAGCTTCCTCTTTAGAATAAACTGAAAACGCATAAATGCGCTGAATCACTCGACTGCGCTTAAATTCGCTTTCCACTCATGGCGCAGGCGCCAGTGGGGCAGACCTTGAGGCGGATGTGGGCTTCGACCTCTGCACGGAAGTGCTTGAGGATGTCCCGCAGCGGGGCGCCGGCCGTTTGTCCCAGCCCGCAGTTGGATAGCTTCTCCAGGTACTCGCTCAGAATTTGCAGGTCGTCCAATTCACGTAGTTGCCCGGTGCCCTCCGAGATGTTGGTGAGGATGTCGTAAGCGCGCTGTGTCCCGATGCGGCAGGGATTGCACTTGCCGCAGCTCTCATTACGGAAGAAATTGACCAGTACCCTGGCCAGGTCGACCACGCAGGTGTCTTCGTCGCAGATCAACAACGCACCCGAGCCCAGGGAGACCCCGGCCTTCATGAAAGAATCGAAGTCCATGGGGGTATCTTGCAGGCTGGCCGGGATGATCGATCCGCTCGAACCGCCGGTCTGGGCGAGCTTGAAGCTGCTGCCGTTGCGCATCCCTTTGGCGTAGATGGTGATGACCTCACGCAGGGTAATGCCCATGGGCACTTCCACCAGGCCGGTGACGTTGACGTTGCCCAACATAGTGTAGACCTTGGTACCCGGGCTGCTGGGAGTGCCGATCGAGCGGTACCAGCTGGCGCCATGGCGCAGGATGGCCGGGATGTTGGCCAGCGTCTCTACATTGTTGACCAGGGTGGGCATGTTCCACAGACCGTTGGTCGTCGGGTAAGGCGGGCGGGGGCGGGGTTCGCCGCGCTTGCCTTCGATAGACTCGATGAGAGCCGTTTCTTCGCCGCAAATATAGGCGCCGGCGCCGGTGTGGATGTGGATGTCGAAATCGAAGCCTGAACCGAAAATGTTGGCGCCCAAAATGCCATACTCGGTGGCCTCTTGAATGGCCCTTTTCAGGCGTTCCTGAGCCAGCAGGTATTCGCCCCGGATGTAGATGTACCCTTCGTTGGCCCCGACGGCATAACCGGCAATGGCCATGGCTTCGATGATGCTGTGCGGGTCGCCCTCTAACACCAGGCGGTCTTTGAACGTTCCCGGTTCGCTTTCATCTGCATTGCAGATGACGTACTTGCGTTCCCCCTGGGCTTTGGCGACGAAACGCCACTTGGCGCCCGTGGGAAACCCGGCGCCCCCGCGCCCGCGCAGGCCCGATTTTTCGATCTCTGCGATGACCTGCTGGGGGGACAATGAGGATAGAACTTTGCCAAAAGTCTGGTAACCATCGTGGACGATGTAGTCTTCGATGCTGTCGGGGTCGATGAGCCCGGCGCGTTCCAGGACGATCCTTTGTTCGGCCGGGAGAGTGCCTTTGCGGGCCGAGATCCAGGCAATGCGACCGCTCAGCTCGCGAGCCGAAGCCTGCAAGCCGGCCGCGATGCGCCCTTTATACAGGTGCTCTTCTACCAGGTAGTGCACGTCGACCGGCTTGACCGGGCCATAGATCACTGCTTCGGGATAGACCACCACGATGGGCAGGGCGTCATGACGGCCCATGTCGCCCACCATGGTGACGGAAATTTCATCTTCCATCCCAAAGGATTTGATCTCGTCGTTCAACTTGTGGTAGATCATCGCAGCGCCTAAATCCATACTTTGCGGGTCACTCGAAACTAAAACCATCGAACGATAAGTCTTCATGGTGTTCTCCCTTTTCAGTCATACCGGGCTAAAATATCGAAGACTTGTTTCGGGGTCACATTGCCATAAATATCTTCGTCGATGACGATGACCGGCCCGACACCACAAATTCCCAGACAGCTGGTCGTGGAAAGCGTCCACTTGCCGTCTTCGCTGGTTTCTCCTGAGCTCAGACCCAGTTGATCCTGCAGAGCTTGCCAAATTTCCCGGCCGCCTACCACGTGACAGGGTGCGCTCTCGCAAAATTGAATCAGGTGCTTGCCTCGCGGCCTGGTTGAGAGCATCTGGTAGAACGTGGCAACAGAAAAGAGCTGGCTTTTCGGTACACGCAACTTGCGACTCACTTCTTCAAGTGCTTCGCCTGGCAGATAGCCAATGACCCGATTGATCTCATTGAGGATCGGGATCAGTTCTTCGCGGGATGCGCCATAATGGTCGATCGCGCTTTGAACTGCTTCCTTGATGGCATTTCCGTTTATCGTCGGTACAGTCATGCTCCTCCTCCGTTCTTCTGGGATATGCAATTACTGCATTTGAGCCCGGCTCAGGAGAAACGTTACAGGTGTTCGGCCTCCGGTTATACGATCTCGATTGCGTTGAAGTTACACACCTGCACACAAATGCCGCAGCGAATACAGAGGTCGGGATCAATGTGATGCGTCTGCCGGCGTTCACCGCTGATTGCTTCCACCGGGCAGTTACGGGCGCACACGGTACAACCGGTGCATGCATCATCCATGATCTGGTATGTGATCAAAGCACGGCATACCTTTGCCGGACAACGCTTTTCGTAAATATGCGCTTCATATTCATCGCGGAAATATTTCAGTGTGGTCGCCACGGGATTGGGTGCGCCCTGTCCCAGGCCGCACAGGCTGGCGGTCTTGATTTCGTCGCACAGCAGTTCCAGGGTCTCGATGTCGCCCGGTTTGCCTTTGCCATCGCAGATGTCGGTCAGGATCTCGAGCAGGCGCCGGGTGCCGACGCGACAGGGGACGCATTTCCCACAGCTTTCATCCTGGGTGAATTCCATGAAGAAGCGGGCGATGTCGACCATGCAGGTGCCTTCGTCCATGACGATCATACCGCCCGAGCCCATGATGGAACCCACCGAGGTGAGGGTTTTGTAATCGACGGGTAAATCGATGAACTGTTCCGGAATACAGCCGCCCATCGGGCCGCCGGTCTGGATGGCTTTGAAGGCTTTGTCGTCCTTGATGCCGCCGCCCACGTCGTAGATGATCTCGCGCAGGGTAATACCGAAGGGGACTTCGATCAGGCCGGTGTTCTTGACGTCCCCGGCCAGGGCGAAGGTCTTGGTGCCTTTGCTGTTCTCAGTGCCCATGCTGGCGTACCATTCCGGGCCCTTGAGGATGATCTGCGAGACGTTGGCGTAGCTTTCTACGTTGTTGATGTTGGTGGGTTTTTCCCACAGGCCTTTGACCGCCGGGAAGGGCGGGCGGGGCCGGGGTTCGCCGCGCCGGCCTTCGATGGAGGCCAGCAAGGCAGTTTCTTCACCGCAAACGAAGGCGCCGGCGCCCTGGCGGACTTCCAGGTCGAAGGAGAAACCGGTGCCCAGGATGTTTTCACCCAGCAGGCCCATTTCCCGGGCCTGGCGGATGGCCAGGTTCAGGGTTTTAACCGCCAGCGGATACTCGGCGCGGCAGTAGACGAAACCCTGGTTGGCGCCGATGGCAAAACCGGCGATGATCATGCCTTCGATCACCGAGTGGGGATCCGATTCCAGCACACGACGGTTCATAAAGGCACCCGGGTCGCCTTCGTCGGCGTTGCACACCAGGTACTTGGGCGTCTCGGCGCTGGCGCGGGCCAGCTGCCATTTCCGGCCGGTGGCAAAACCGGCGCCGCCGCGCCCGGCCAGGCCGGAGCGCAGCACGGTATCGATGACCTGATCGGGGGTCATCTCGGTCAGCGCTTTGGCCAGCGCCTGGTAGCCATCTTCGGCGATGTAATCTTCGATGTTGTTGGGGTCGATCTTGCCGCAGTTGCGCAAGACGACGCGTACTTCTTTCGACTTGGGCGGTCCGAGTTCTTCGTCCAGGTTGCGCTTATCTTGTGATAAGAATTTCTTGACCAAACGCCCTTTGAGGAAGTGCTCCTCGACCAGATAGGGGACGTCATCGGCAGTCAGGTTCGTGTAGTGGGCCCCTTCCGGGTAGACCATCAAATCTGGTCCGTAAAGAGCAGGGTCGCCGATACGCGAAGTCTCCAGGACCTGAATCTCGTCGATCAGACCCTGGGCGACCAGCTCGTCGTGAAGGGCGTCAACAATTTCATGGGCTCCCTTGGCAAGACATTCTGGATCTACCGATACCAGTATATGAGAGCGAAAAAACGCCATAATTCCACCTTCCAGGCAAAGTTAAAGACACCGAAATATGGTCGCATGTCTTTGATTTTGATGATGAAATGACGAAAGATGCTTTCCAGCTCAGCTTTCGATTACATACTCTTGGACGACCGCACCGCCGACCACGTGCTCTTTCATGATCCGCTGGGCAACATCCGGGGTTACTTTTCCGTAGGTTACTTTGGGCTGTTCGCCGATCACCACCTGGACGATGGGTTCCCACGAATCAAGGCCGATGTTCCCGGTTTGTCGCACGAGAATCCCGCTCAGATTCTCGCTCTCGACGTAGTTCAAGATGGCTTTCAAAGTCTCACGGGCGCCTGCGGCGATGCCCACCGTGCCCATACCTACGATCACCTGCTTCTCACCGGTGACGGCTTTTGCCTGACGTTTCGTTAACGCTTCTTCGCGCACTCGTTTCAGGTCTTCTAATGACTTGATTTTGTCCATAGCTACTCCAACAAGGAAAAAATGATCTATCGTAGGATGAAACTGTCGTTCTTAGGTTTTATCCGTTGTATGCCTTCTGTCAAGAAATCCCGAATGTAATTCAGAATGATCGGCTCACACAGGGGAATATCTTGCAGCTCCTTTTTGATCGGTTCATCGTCGAAAACGAATTCCTCTTCATCGACGATGTACCGGAAAACCCAGTGGACCTCGGGTGACCCAATGACCAGGGTTAACATCGTACTGGCCAGATCCCCCAGAGGCATTCGATCAATGTGACTGCGTTGAAAGGTGACTTGCACCCGGGTGCCCACGCCCGGTTGGGACTGGATCGAGAAGTGGCCATTGCAAGCCTCCGCAGCTGCTTTCAGCAGCGGGATGCCCAGGCCTACCTTGCGGGTCGTGCGGCTGGTAACAAATGGATCCGTGATGCGGGCAATCATTGCCGGCTCCATCCCACGGCCATCGTCTTCAACGCTGAGTTGTAAAAGATCTTTTCTGGTGTCTTCCACTACCTCGATGGTGATGTTTCGTGCCTGCGCTGAAACACTATTCTCTGCGATATCCAGGAGGTGAAGCGAAAGTTCTTTCAAGAGCTCAACCAGTCCTTACTTGGGCTCTTGTAGTGGGCGCAGGATCTGGGGCAGTTTGTTCGGGCGCACCCGTCCGTGCGATTCTTCGTCTACCACAACCACCGGGGCCTGGCTGCACGCGCCGACGCAGCGGCACAACTCGACGGTGATCATGCCATCGGATGTGGTTTGCCCGGGCTCGATTCCCAAGACCTGCTTGGCCTTTTCGATGATCTGTGGGGTTCCGCCCACGTAGCAGGCCGTGCCCATACAGAACTTGACCGTATGTTTGCCACGTGGGGTGGTGGTGAAGAAAGAATAGAAAGTGACAACGCCGTGAACGGTGCTCACAGGCACTTGCAGACGTTCTGCGACGTAAGCTTGCATTGGCTCCGAAATGAAACCAATCTGGCTTTGTAATTCATTGAGGACGACCATCAAGCCACCCGGCAGGTCCTTGTATCCGTCAAGGATTCCATCAATCCTTTGCTTCTGCTCCGCATTTGCCAGTGGGTCGCTCGCGGGTATATTGTCAAGCGTCGTCAGCATAGCCAAACTCCAATATTTTTGATGTAATTGGTGGAAATATAACCGTTACCACCAAAGAAGAGTTTACACACCCTTTGTGAAAACCGTAACTAACAAATGTCATCAAACCTCGTGCAGGATATCCAGGTTGTCATAAACGCACACATAAGGGGAAAAAGGCGACCGGATTGTACCTGCCCGTGGAAGAATCTGGCTATTTTACCTCAGCATTTTCCTGGGAAAGGATGCGATAGCTGCGGCCACCGGTCTGGTGAATGGCCTGGCATATTTCAGTGATGGTGGGGCGGGCGAGGCGGAATTCCATGACGCCCAGGAAGTCATCCAACCCATGGACGTCACCGCTCTGGATCAGGGGGTAACCGCTCAACTGGGGAAATTTCTGCGTGGCTTCCCCGGGTTTCAGGTGGCGGGAGATCTCCAGCACCTCGACGGGGAAATCGGTGGGGACGAACCCCAGGTTGTTGAGCAGGCCAAATGCTTTGCGGTTGACGTGTGCGGGGATCAACAGCCCGCCCAGGCCGGCGACGATCTCCCAGGCAGCCTTGATAGACAGGCTGGTGGAGTTGATCAGCAGGCGCTCCTCACGGCGGATGAAGTCTCCGGTCTCGTCGACGACGAACTGCTCCCCGAAGTAATCCGCCCGGTTGGGCACGTCTGGCAGGTGGTCGGTAACCGTCTCTTGCAGAGCCTGGGCCTGTTCGAGGGAGTCGAACAGACACAGGACGTGAACTTCTTCCTGGGTCTGGAGTTCCATGCCGGGTAAGACCACCAGGCCAGCCTGGCGAGCGGCCTGCTGCACAGCGGCAATGTTGGCTGTGGCGTTGTGATCGGTGATCGCCAGCAGGTTGATGCCGCGCTCCACTGCTTCGCGTACGATCAGCGGAGGGATCATTTCGACCTGGGCGCACGGGGAGAGCACGGTATGCACGTGCAGCTCGGCCCGATAGACGCCCAGCTCAACAGGATGGTCTTGTGGAGTGGACACGGGATTTAATTGGGGCGAATCCCCAGATCCCACAACTGGCCGATGACCTGGTAGGTGGGGTCGGGGGTGGACAGCAAAATGATGCCTTCCTGATTGGCTCGCTCGATGGTTTCCGGCTCGGGTGTGGCCCCTTCGGTGATGATCACTGCGGATAGGTCCAACAAGGCGGCCACCGCAACGATGTTGTTGTGTGCCTGGAGGGTGATCCACAGATTTTTCTGTTTGGCGCCGGCCATGACGCAGCTCAACAGGTCTGACGTGTAGCCGCCCTGGGGGGTAATGTCGGCGAAGTCTTTTGCATCTGTCAAGACGGTGAGGTTCAACATTTTGATAATGTGTTCAAGATCCATGTTTAGCACTCTCCTCCTTCCCAATACGACCTTCTCCAACACTCTCTTCGGTCTTCAAGTCCAGTCTCATCTTGAGACGGGTTCCCTTTCCGGGGGTTGATTCCAGAATCATGTTATCGACGCAGCGGGCAATGTTGACCAGGCCCATGCCGGCTCCAAAACCCAGCTCGCGGATCTCTTCGCTGGCCGTGGAATAGCCGGGTTTCATGGCCAGCTCGATGTTTTCGATGCCGGGGCCATCGTCCGAGGCTACCATATTGATCTGGTGGGGCTCGATCTCGACCCGGATCGTCCCGCCGTTGGTCGTGTGGATGATCAGGTTCATTTCGGCCTCGTATACGGCGATTCCACAGCGACGGGCGATCTGTGGACTGGCGCCCAGGCGCAGCAGCGCCCGCTTGATGTTGGCCGAAGCAGAGCCGCCCTTGTTGAAGTCGCGGGCGTTGATGATGTAACGCAGGATCAGGCTGCTGCGGTCGGACTCGATGTCTTCGAACAGGTGACTGGCCCGGTAACGGCGCAGCTCCTCTTCCTGATAATAACGCTGAAGCATGCGCAGGACGCCGCGAGTGATGTCGCCTTTGGTGATGATCCCCACCAGGTTGCCGTCCATGTCGACCACGGGCAGGCGCCCAACGCGCGAGGAGACAAAGATCTTCAAGGCTTCAATGACCGCGTCTTTGCCTTTCACGGTCAATATTTCGGTGGTCATGTAGTTGTGGGCTTCAGCGTCCAGATCGGTCTTGATCAGGCAGTGGATGATGTCTTCGATGCTGACAATCCCGATCAGGCGGTTCGAGGAAACAACAGGCGCGCCCGAAATGCGCGCCTGCCGGAATAATTCCACCACATCCCGCATCCTCATGTCGGGTGAGATCACTTTCACGTCGCGTGTCATCACCTCGTCGATGCGAAGCTCATATGCCAGCTCTTCGACACGAGTTATATTTTCTGCTACCTGATCATCGACAATAATGCCCTTGCGCTGTGTCGATTGCATGTGCCCTCAAACCCATAAGATTATTGACATTCACAGTTACCATCCGATACCGGACGTTCGAGACTGGGGAGACCGGCTTCGAAAAGCCGGCCGCATAATTCGAACATACCAAATGGAGAGGCAATGAGGGGGATGCGTTCTTGTTCGGCGAGGTCAATGGTTTCCTGGGGCGGGTTCTTTCCCCGGACCAGGACGATGGCGGCAACGTCTGCCATTTGGGCCGTGCGGACAACCTGTGGGTTACATAACCCGGTCAAAAGGACGGCTTCGGGTTGGATCGAGGCCAGTACGTCACTCATCAGATCCGCACCAAATCCACCACGGATTTCACGGTTTACATCAGCAGTTCGATTGACCAACTCTCCGTTCACCAGTTGGATCAGTTGCTCGACATTCATCAATCACCTAGGTAATAAAAGCCATCATACTGAATGGGGGCTTCAGTTTCGGGAGAATCCATTAATTTGTACATGTTACATAGTGCACAAAAATACCTATGTTATTGTAATGCATTCATTTGTAAAATAGGGAGTAAAGGAATCATAAATTCTTTATACAATTCATCACCTTTCTGCAATTTTGCATCGAAAAATGGGGCCCGGGGGGCGAAAAATGGCAATGTCCGCGCCTGCCGGCGCTTCTGGCGCAAAACTATGTTAAAATTTCCAAAACTAGAATCCATGGTGTGAATATGAAAAGCCTTGTTCAAACAGTGAAAGGGACGCGGGATTTTTACCCCGAGGAAATGGCCGTGCGCAGCTGGCTGTACCAGACCATCCGCGGGGTTTCCGGTGCTTATGGGTATGAGGAATACGAGGGGCCCATCCTCGAAAAGATCGATCTGTATGCGGCCAAATCGGGCGAGGAACTGGTCAAGGAACAGGCTTTCGTTTTCCAGGACCGGGGCGGCGATTACATCACGCTGCGCCCGGAACTCACTCCCAGCCTGGCGCGCATGGTGGCGCAGCGCCAGCGTGAGCTGGCTTTTCCCCTGCGTTGGTGGTCTTTCGGGCCGTTCTGGCGCTATGAACGGCCGCAGAAGGGCCGCACCCGCGAATTCTTCCAGTGGAACATCGACATGATCGGGGTCAATAG
>JAAZNB010000474.1 GCA_012798515.1 Chloroflexota bacterium | reverse complement strand
CCCTGGCGTCTGGTGGCGGACAATTGGAAGGGCGGGTCTTTCCCGATCGGGCTGGGGCAGAACGGGTTGATTACGATCAACCCGGACAGCGATGCGAGCCTGATGTTCGTGGGCACCGAGGGCAGCGGGAAGACGCATTTCGGCCTGCGGCCTTTGATCGCCGAGGCCCTGGCCGATGGCTGGCAGGTGGTCGTCTTCGACCATAGCGGCACGGATTTCAACCTGTTTCGCCAACATAAGAATGCCCACCTGGCGCTGTTTGGCCAGAACAATGCTGTGGAATTGAACCAATACCTGCGTAATTTGATGGTGGAAATCCAGCGCCGTCTGGTGATTCTACGCTCGTCCGGTGAGACGGGTTGGGAATATTTGCAATACCAGGGCAACCCTCGCATCCTGGCCGTGATCGACAATGTCAACCTGCTGCAGGAGGGCATGCCCACCCTGGGTGATGTGGATGAGCTGTGGCGCTCGTTGCGCTACATTACTGCCGAAGGTAAGGCCGCCGGTGTGAATCTGGCCCTGGCGGTGCGCGATCCGTCTTACATGAACGTGGACCTGCGTTTCCGCCGGATGACCTCGCCGGTGTGTTTCCGGGTGCGTGACCTGGACGCCAGCAAGCTGATCCTCAACCGGGGTGGGGCGCAAGAGCTGTGTCCCCGCCAGTTCTTTGCCGCTTTCCAGTCGGCCACGACCTGTGGCCTGGCCTTTGCCCCCCAGGATGAGGATTTGACCGCCTTCCTGGAAGGCCGCCAGGCGCCCGACTGGCCTGCCCCGGATTGGATGGGCTCACCCGGCGGTGGTTCGTCCGAATCTCAGCCATAGGAGGCCTGGCCGATGCAGGTGTGAAAAGACCCTGCCTCGCCGGCTCCCATGCCAGAGTACTCCTCCCGGTTAATCTACAGAGCAGGCTTCCAAAGTGCCCCTATTGGGGCACTTTGGAAGCCTGCTCTGCTTATAACATGTGAGACGAAAGCGTAGTTTTTCTTGAGCATTCCAGGTAGATGGGAAGATCCCAGGTCAGTCTATAAGCCGTATACCACACCTCGATGGTGTTCTGTCCAATGAGGAAGATGGGAAGACTCCCAGGTCGATCTATAAGCCGCATATCACACCTCGATGGTGTTCTGTCCAATGAGGAAGATGGGCAGACCCAGGTCGATCTATAAGCCGCATACCACACCTCAATGGTGTTCTGTCCAATGAGGAAGATGGGAAGATCCCCAGGTCAGTCTATAAGCCGCATATCACACCTCGATGGTGTTCTGGCTGACGTGAGAAATAGGAAGATCCCAGGTCGATCTATAAGCCGCATTCTGTCCAACCGGCGGGTATCCAAATGGACGACGCCTGTCTGGATGATCATCTCTCTGGGCCGGATGTCGCCACCCGGCTCGTGCAGCCTACCCGGGACTCGAGGGAAACGAGCCGCTTCCCGCCTGCGTACAGGCTTTGTCCCTGCTTGGCCTTGCTCCAGATGGGGGTTACCTGGCCGCCGCATTACTGCGACGCCGGTGGTCCCTTACACCACCTTTTCAACCTTACCCCGGAGGGCGGTTTGTTTCTGTGGCCCTATCCAACGGTTTCCCGTTCCGGGCGTTACCCGGCATCTTGCCCTATGGAGTGCGGACTTTCCTCAATACTGTCTGGCAGTACTGCGATCACCCGACCGGCCTGGGAGGGTTAATCATACAGCCTGGGCCGGATTCCGTCAATTCTTCTCCCCGAATTGCCCACCGAAGCACCGGCTGCCGCGGGTCATGGTTAAAATCGTGACCGGAAATGTGACCCGTTTCACATCTCAAGCGAGCTTTTTCCGGGTAAGATTGACCTGTTCGATTCATCTCGCGGGAAAAGTGCGTGTAAATAAACGCGCGTCAGCCAGGCCCTGACCTGGCTTGAACCGGGATGAAGCCGGGCGCCCAGCGTGAAAATAGTATATTTTCAATAGATTTACTGGAATTTCGGACGGATGGGATTATGCTGGTATAATCTCATTTTCTTGAGGTGATCATGCCCATTCGAGTACTCTCTGAACAGGTCGCATCCCAAATCGCTGCGGGTGAAGTCGTAGAACGGCCTGCTTCAGTAGTAAAAGAATTGATCGAAAACTCCCTGGACGCCCACGCAACTGAAATCACCCTCCAAATCGAACAGGCCGGCCGGAAACGGATCGAGATTGCCGATAACGGCGATGGCATTTCCATGGACGAAATGCCCCTGGCTGTGGCCCGCCATTCCACCAGCAAACTGGTGAGCGCCGAAGAATTATTCAGCATCCGCACCCTGGGGTTCCGCGGTGAGGCCCTGGCCTCGATTGCTTCCGTCGCCCGGCTGACCATTGTGAGCGCCGGGCGGGGGGCCACCAGCGGGGCGCGTATGCTGGTGGAGGGGGGAGAATCACTGGCTTTTGGGCCCCTGGGGGCGCCGCAGGGGACGGTTGTGAACGTGGAGAACCTGTTCTACAACGTCCCGGCGCGGTTGAAGTTCCTTAAAAGAGACACTACCGAGCGGCAGCAGATCGACGCCCTGGTGACGCGCTATGCCATGGCCTATCCCCAGGTCCGTTTTCGCCTGACCCACGACGGCAGCCAGACGCTGCAAACCAGCGGCAACGGAGAGCGGCGCGAGGTACTGGCCGCCGTGTACGGGGTGGAGATTGCCCGCCAGATGCTGGAGGTTAGCCTGGAGGACGAGCAAATCCAGGTGGCCGGCTTTGTCAGCCCGGTGGCGCTGACCCGTTCGAACCGCAAGGAAATAACTTTCTTCGTCAATGGGCGCTGGGTGCAGGATACGGCTCTCTCCAGCGCACTGCTGCAGGCCTACCGCACGTTACTGATGATCGGTCGTTATCCTATGGCGGTGTTGTTCATTCAAATGCAACCCGAGCAGGTGGACGTCAACGTGCATCCGGCGAAAGCCGAAGTGCGCTTTCGCGAACCGGATCGCGTCTTCAGCCACGTGCAGCGCGCCGTCAAGCGAGCATTGCTGGCTTACTCCCCGGTGCCGCAACTGGAAACGCCGGCCTGGCGCCAGTCTCCGTCGGGGTGGAACTTTCCGGCGCCTTCCCAGGGCGTCGACCCGGCCTGGGATATGGCAGCCGAGTTGAAATATCCCCAGCAGCCTGCCTTGCCGGCGGCGGAGCAGGAAGAGAATTTTTCTGGTGAAACCCTACCGGGTCCGTCCCCGATTCTGGAAGCGCCGCGCAGCAACATGCTGCCGCTGTTACGCCTGGTCGGACAGGTGGGGGCGGCGTACATCGTCGCCGAAGGGCCTGACGGCCTATACCTGATCGACCAGCACGCGGCCCACGAACGGGTGCTGTTCGAACGCCTGCGCGGCCAGCCGGGAAAGACGGTGGTCTCGCAGGCATTGTTAGAGCCGGTGACCGTGCAGCTGCCACAATCCTCGGCGCAGCTGCTGAACGAGCAGATCGGCCTGCTGGACCGGCTGGGTTTTCAGGTCGAGTCGTTTGGGCCAGGAATGTTCCAGGTGCGCGCTGTGCCGGGTCTCCTGACCGGGATGGACCCGGCGGCTGCGCTGCGGGTCCTGGTGGAAGATTTTGAAGAAGACGAGACCCCGCTTCAAGCTGAGGCCGAGGCGCGCCTGGTAGCGCGCATTTGTAAACGCGCCGCAGTCAAAGCCGGGCAGGTCTTATCCGTGGAAGAACAAAAGACCCTGCTGCGAGACCTGGAGAACTGTGTCTCGCCGCGGACGTGTCCACACGGCCGGCCGACGATGATCCATTTATCCGTCGATCTCCTGGAACGCCAGTTTGGCCGTCGTGGCAGCCGGTGACCAGATTCCTGTTCTTATCACTTGGTTCTACCCTATCCGCAAACCTGAAGTCTACGTAAAAAGGAGAAGAGAACATGCAGATTGTTACAGACCGTGGAATGGATCTGGCGCCGGAGCAAATGGAAGGGCTCGACATTCATTTCGTGCCGCTGCGCATTACCCTCAATGGGGTTACCTATACCAGCGGCGTAGACATCGACTCGCAAGAATTTTATCGCCTGCTCTCCGAGACGGAGAGTTTCCCGACCACTTCACAGCCTTCGGCGGGTGAATTTGCCCAGCTGTACCGTGAGCTGGCCAAGACCGATCCCGATATTCTCTCTTTGCACATATCTTCAGGTTTGAGCGGCACCATGAACGCGGCCCGCGCCGGGGCCGAGATGGTGCCGGAGGCCAACGTGACCCTGGTGGATACCAAGACTCTTTCCTGCCCCATGGGCTGGCAGGTGTGGGCCGCTGCCCGGGCCGTCAAGGCCGGCTGGTCTAAAGAACGGGTCATCGAGCTGGTCAAGCAGGTCTGGGAGGGCTCAGAAGGTCTGTTTACACTGTCTAACCTGAATTATTTGGTCCATGGCGGCCGCATCAGCCATCTCAAGGGGCTGATCGCTTCCTTGTTGAACATCAAACCCATTATCGGTGTGGAGCGGGAACGGGGCATCTACATCCCTTACGGGCAGGAAGTGACCCTCAAGCGCGCCATCAGTAAGCTGGCCGACGTGGTGGCCAACTGGTATCCCCGGGGTAGCGCTTTGAGCGTCCAGCTGCTGCACGGCTACAATCCCGAGGCGGTCGAAGTACTAAAAAAGCGCATGAGCGAGACGTTCGAATGTTATTTCGAGCCGCTGGTGCCGGTCGCGCCGGTGCTGGGCGCTCACACCGGGCCCTCGCTGGTGGGCATGGCCGTCGGCCTACGGGACGTCCTGTCGAAAATCCCCTGAGACCGGCAGATAAGCTTTAGAGGTGATTTTGGGCGGCTATACCGCCCAAAATCACCTCTAATTTCTATTTATCCTTTGGGTAGTTGTAAGGTGAAAGTCGTCCCGGCGTTGAGGCTGCTTTGTACCTGGATGCTGCCCCCGTGGCTTTCGACGATCTGTTTGCAAATGGCCAGGCCCAGGCCGCTGCCGTGAGAGGTGTCTTCTACCCGGGTAGAGCGGTAGAACCTCTCGAAGAGATGGGGGAGATCTTCAGCCGGGATGCCTATCCCGGTGTCCGCGATCACCATTTGGACATTCTGCACGCCATCCACGACCTGGAGGGTGATTTTCCCGCCGGTGTGGTTGTATTTGACCGCGTTGCTCAGCAGGTTCAAAATCAGCTGTCTCAGGCGCTCACGATCCCCCTGAAGTTCAGCCGGCCGGTCCGGCAAGTCCAGGGACAGCTCGATTTCTCGGGCCTGGATTTCGGCGTGGAAGAAGAGGGCGCACTCCAGAATGATCTCGTTGAGTTTGACCGTTTTGAGTTTGAAGGGCATGCGCCCGGATTCGAGCCGCGCCAGATCGAGAAAATCGGTGGTCATCTGGCTGAGGCGTTTGACCTCATCCTGGATGCTGTCGATGAAGCGCAGCCGTTCCTCTTCCGACAGGTTGGGCTGGCGGAGGATGAGCGTGGTCGATGCGATGGCCGTGAGTGGGGTACGCAATTCGTGGGTGAATTCAGAGATCAGGTCGAACTGCTGGAACAGGCGGGCGTTCTCGATGGCGACCGCCGCCTGCGCAGCCAGCACCTGCAGGACTTCTTGGTCCTCGGGGGTGAAGTCGCCGTCGCGTTTGTTGATCACCTCCAGGACGCCCACCAGTTTTTGCTTGGCGATCAGGGGGATGGCGGCTATCGAGTGGGTGGGGTAATTCAACTGTTTTTCCACTTCGTTGAAGAACCGGTGGTCTTCGTGGGCGTCGTTGACGAATACCGTCTCGCGGTGCAGGGCGGCCCAACCGGCGATGCTTTCTGCCGGCACGGCCAGGCCGCGCAACAAGATTTTGAGATTGGGGTTTGAAGTGGAGTGGAAGTACAGCTCCTGTTTGTGCTCGTCGTACAACAGGATGGAAGCTTCTTCAGTCTGGCTGAGCTCGATGGCCACCTGGACGATACGGCGCAGCAGGGTATCCAGGTCCAATGTCGAGGCCAGGTCCCGGGTGATTTCCATCAAGCGCCCGGTGCGTCGCGGGGGAAGGTTGACCGTACTGTTCATGTGACCAGGACGGTTGCAATTTGAGGAAAAGCCGCGGCGATGTCGGCGCGCAGCACGATAGCTGCGCGGGGATCCAGGTACGTCTCGGAGAGGTTGATCACCACGGCCGTCGCCCGGTGTTCCAGGGCAATTTGAGGTAAATAATTCACCGGGCCGACTTCCAGAGAGGATCCGGCCACGATAAACAGGTCGGCGTTTTCGGCATGCCACTGGGCCGTTGCCCATACGTCCGGTGGAAGCATTTCTTCGTAGAGCACGATGCCCGGCTTGAGATAACGCCGGCAGTCCGGGCAGGTGGGAAATTCTTTGCGCTGAAGGAAGGCGTCCCGGTAAGCGGCGGCGGGGAAAACCCGGCCGCAGGCGGGACAGAGCAGCTCTTCCAGGGAGCCATGTACTTCGCACACGTCGACCGACCCGGCTTGCTGGTGCAGGCCGTCGAT
>JAAZNB010000061.1 GCA_012798515.1 Chloroflexota bacterium | reverse complement strand
CGCTCCTGAGCCTCTGAAAGCCAGATCTCCCAGGGCGCCAGGCCGGGATATTTCAGACGTACGTTAGCCAGGTCGACTTTTGCACCGGTCTCGGCGGCCATTTCGCCGACCGCGGAGGACAGACCACCGGCGCCACAGTCGGTCACAGCGTGGTACAGGCCTTGATCACGGGCACGGAGCAGCACTTCCATGACGGCTTTTTCGGTAATCGGGGCCCCAATCTGGACCGAGGCGCCGGAGACTTCTCCGGTTTGGGCATCCATGGTCAACGAGGAGAAAGTAGCCCCGCGCAGTCCATCCCGGCCTGTACGGCCGCCCAGAACGATGACGTGATCCCCGGGGTGGGGGGTAAAGCGGTGGCGGCCCTTGGGCGCCATGCCCACACAACCGCAGTAGACCAGGGGATTGGCGGCATAGTCTTCGTCGAACCAGATGGCGCCATTGACGGTCGGAATGCCCATCTTATTACCGTAATCCTGCACTCCGGCAACCACGCCGTTGAAGACTCGCCGGGGATGCAGCACACCGTCGGGCAGATGCTCCAGGGACACACCTGGAGCACCAAAACACAGGATGTCCGTGGTAGCAATAGGTTTGGCGGAGACACCCATCACGTCGCGGATGACGCCGCCCACACCGGTGTTTGCGCCGCCGAATGGCTCCACGGCGGAGGGGTGGTTATGCGTCTCGACTTTGAAGGAAATCTCGTGTTCGCCGTCGAACTCGATGATTCCGGCGTTATCCTTGAAGGCGGAAATGACCCACGGGGCGGCGATCTCGTCGGTGGCTTTACGGATGTAGGAATTCAGGATGTTATCGACCTGGGCCGGATAAGGCCCGCCGGATTCGACGTCGATCAACGCCCTGAAGGTTTTATGCACGCAGTGTTCGCTCCAGGTCTGGGCGATCATTTCGAATTCGACGTCGGTACAATCGCGCCCCTGCGCCTGAAAATAGGCCTGGATGGCGCGCATTTCGTACAGGTCGAGGGCAGCCCGGCGCTGGAGCGAACAGGCCTGCAAACCGGCATCGTCCATATTGCAAATGGGGATCATCTCCACGTGCCCCGAGGCGGCGATCTCTTCGGGAAAAACCGGGCTGATCTCCCCCAGGGCATAGCGCTGGATGACCGGATTGGCAAACAAACGCCTGGCCAGTGTGTGTAAGCCCGCATCGTCCAGCTGCCCGGACACGACAAAGCGCTGGCCTGTGGCAGCGCGCAGATCTGTGGTGATGCCTATCTGGTGGGAGGCGCGCACAATCTGCTCGGCAACCGGATCCGTAACGCCGGCCAGGTAGGTTACTTCGACGCATCGAGTCTGTATGTTTTCCTGAGAATGCGGAGAAGAAATGGAACGCCAATTTACCTGCTGGGTAACGGGGTCAGAGAGCAGGGATTTTCCGATGCGATCCAGTTGTGCCACGTCCAAAGCACCCTGGATAAAATACAGGTCCATGGCCTCGATGCCGGTGACCTGTTGCAAACCAAGCGCGTGCGCATCGGAAACAAAACCGGTCGAGTGCGAAAGGCAGCCCGACCGGGGTTTCTGGCAGACGATAAAGCGGTAAGTGGGATCAGTCGATGTCATAAGGGAGATTAACCAAAGTGGAATAGACAAATTCTATAGAAAATCCCGCTCAAGGTCAATCAATTAATTATGACATATGTCACCCATTAAGCATGACATATGTCATGTTTTGATAGTCTCGCGAATGGCGGCGGCTAATGCTCGTGCGCTGTGCGGGGCAATACCGACGTAATCTTCCACCGTGGATAAGGCTTGAATTTGTCCGGCGCTCAGAAAGCCCAGAAAATAAGCATCTCCGGCCAGTGCGGCTACCAGTGGGTTGGGGCGCCCGGCCTGGATCTCTGCCCAGGCTGTCAGGGCGTGCTCGCGCAGGCGTTCGTGGGCAACCTGGCGGTCAGCGCCGGCTTTCACGGCGGCCATCATGACCCTCTCTGTACACGCAAAGGGGGCGTAGTTGGCCAGGTTGCGCTGGATAGCTGTGTCGCTCACCTTCATCCCGCTCAAGATGCGCCGGGCAGTGACCAGCAGTTCATCTACAGCCAGGAAGGCTTCGGGGAGCAGGGTACGGCGATTGGCGCTGTCGTCCAGGGTACGCTCCAGCAACGAATGCGACGCGTTTTGCCAGGCAACCTGGGGGGCCACGCATAGCGCCCGGGCCAGGGAATCGATCTTTTCCGACTGGATCGGATTGCGTTTAAAGGGCATCGCCGATGATCCTACCTGGCGTTCGCCAAATGGCTCACTCCATTCTCCCAGGGACGGCGATTGGAGCAGGCGCAGGTCGAACGCCAGCTTGTACAGTGGAACGGCGATGCTGGAAAGGTGGTTGAGGATCGTGAAATCCTGCCGGCGCGGGTAGGTTTGGGACGTGACAGGGAAGAACGGCAGTCCCAGCTGGTGGCTGAGCTGCGCCTCGAAATCAGCCATGTGCTCCAGGCCAATCAGGTCGGCGTATGCCGCACCTGTGCCCACTGCGCCCTTAAAACCTTTCCCCCGTACGGTGAGCCCCGATAGGGCGTGGTAATCCTCCAGCAAGTCTTGCGCGTAGAATGCCAGGCGATACCCCAGTGTAGACGGCTCGGCAGGCTGCAGGTGCGTAAAGGCCATGATCGGCGTGGCGGCATATTGCTCGATGCGCCCGGCAAAAATATCGAGGATTTCGCGTAGTCGTATTTGTAGCAAGGAAAGGGACTGTCGCAGGCGGATGGCCTCGGCATTATCCTCTACATCCATCGAAGTGGCGCCCAGGTGCAGGATTCCGCCGCCCAGAGGGCACTGTTCAGCAAACGTCTTCAGCTCGGCCATCAGGTCGTGATGAATCTCGGCCTCGATGTGCAGGGCGCGTTCGATGTCCAGATTGTCCTGGTTGCGCTCGAGCTCTGCCAGCTGGTCTGCCGTGACCAGGCCAAAACCCGACTGGACCCGGGCCAGCGCCACCCAGACGCGCCTCCAGGTGAGGCGTTTGTTGGCTTCGCTCCAAATACGACGCATCTCAGAACTGCCGTAGCGCCAGGAAAAGGGGGAAAGGTATTGTTCGTATTGGCTCATAGGGTGGATTTTATCACGCCCCGGGCGTTTCATTCTCAATCCATCCCAGTTCATTCCAATTCCATGTGTGGATTTGTACCAGCGGGTCCAAAAAACCTGCCTGTGGGGCCCCTGAATGGGTATTATTATGTTTATGATAATCAACCTTATCGAAAGCATAATCTATTAAAATAGATTTCTTGCCCCCCTCGCCCAGATTAAACAGAGTTATTCCGTAATGACGTCAATTAAGTTGGCCATCCGTCACGTGGAAACAGAGAAATACTGTATGCACCAAACGATACGCCCCCACACACTCCGAACAGATGCTCACAAAAGCGCCACGGGATAAGCCTCACCCGGTAAATTATTTCGCAGTTATATCCAGGTTGTCATCCTGTATCGCCGGCATCGGTGATGAATTTATTATAAAACCCTAATAATTTGTTTCTAATGGTAAGTTAATATATCGGAATGGATATAATAATAACATCTGTGTTGTAGCAGTAAATTGAATTTGTAAGATAGTTTTTATAGAAGCAGATATTTTACCGTCAGTTTTTTAATTTACCTCGTATGTAAATAGCTCATATCCCAGGGGGCAATATTTTGATTCGGCCAGGACACTGGTTTTCTTTTTTACATCCCAAACTATCCACCGTTTCTTCATCTCTTTATCCTTCTGTAAGAAAGGAGTATTCGTATTTAACCGCCAGTCACTTTTTAACCGTCTCCCCCATACCTTTGTCTCGCAGTTCCACTTTCGCCAGAGAAGAATTTATTCCCTTCTACAGCCATGATTCTTCTCTAAAAGCATATCAAGATTCTTCTGAACCGCTTTACATAGAACAATACGACACGTTAAGGGGACCAGAAAATGGATATCTATCAACTGTACGGCCGGCTAAAACGCGCCTATGCCAGCGTATCGCG
>JAAZNB010000473.1 GCA_012798515.1 Chloroflexota bacterium | reverse complement strand
TGATCACGCAGCGCGGCCGGCGTTTTTGGGACAGCCTGGCGTACATCTGGCTGGTCAGCCTGACCAGCGCCATCGTGCTGCTGGGGGTCAACCTGTCCGGCGGGCAGCCCCTGGCGGGCTTCTCGACGCAGACCTACCTGTCTTTTCTGGGAGCAGGGTTGATCTCGCAGGTAATCGGTTACATTTCGGTGGGATACGCCCTGGGGCGGCTACCGGCCTCGGTGGTGGCCCCTACCATGATCTTGCAGCCGGTCATCACGGCGCTCATGGCCATCCCCCTGGCCGGCGAGGCGCTGGCATTGCCCCAGCTGGCCGGTGGCCTGGCCGTATTGGGGGGCATCTACCTGGTCAACCTGAGCCAGCAGACCACGAGCGGGGCCTGAACGGCAGGTTTAACCGCTTTTGGGGTGAGTAGACCCCCCAAAGGCGGTACCCTCGATTATTTTCAGATCGATTCTGATTCTTCCGTGCCGGATGGCTGAGATTTTCGATACATGCGGGTGAAGACGTCCACCACGGCGGGATCGAAGTGCCGGCCCGTCTGTTGGTAGATGTAGTCCCAGATCTTTTCCTCCGGCCAGGCCTGGCGATAGGGCCGGTCGGAGTGCAGGGCATCCCACACGTCCACCAGGCTGAAGATGCGCGCCGCCAGGGGAATCTCATCTCCCTTGAGGCCGCGCGGGTAGCCGCTGCCGTCCCACTTCTCGTGATGGCAGTAGGGGATGTCCAGGGCCGGGCGCAGGAAGACGATGGGCGCCAGCAGGCGGTAGGCGTAGATGGGGTGCTTGCGCATGATCTGCCACTCCGTCGCGGTGAGGGGCCCCTTTTTGAGCAGGATATGGTCGGGAATGCCCATCTTGCCGATGTCGTGCAGCAGCGCCCCGCGGCGGATGTGGACCAGCTCGTCCCGGCGGAAGCCCATCTCGGCGGCGATCTCCAGGGTCATCTCCGGCACGCGCTGGGAATGGCCCTTGGTCTCCATATCCCGCAGCTCCAGGGCGTGGGCCCAACCTTCGATGGTGGCGTCATAGGCCAGGGTCAGGTCCTGGTTGGCCTGCTGTAAGTCCTGGAAGAGGGTGGCGTTCTCGATGGCGATGGCGGCCTGCCCGGCCAACGTCTCCAGGTAATTCATCCACACCGGGTCCTGGCGCATGGCGCTGCGGTGGAACAATTCCAGCACGCCTTTGACGCTGCCCTTGGAGATGAGGGGCATAGCGAAATACGAGATAAAGCCTTCTTCCAGGAGATGCTCGGTAAAATTAAAGCCCGGCTCGACGCGGCGGATGTCCGGGATATAGATGGAAGCCTTTTGCTGCACGGTCTTGCCGGCGATGCTGCCGTTCAGGCGCAGGTAGGTGTTCTTGAGTCCGTCTTTCTTCAAGCCCTGGTTGGCGGCGTGGCGCAGGGCCTGGAGCGAGGGATGGTATACGAAGGCCACCGCGGCGTCCACCTGCAGCTGGTTGATGGTCTGTTCCAGCAGGATCTTGAGGGTGAAATCCAGCTCCAGGCTGGAGGTGATGGCCAGGTCGATGGTGCGCAGGGCGGTCAGGTATTGGAGCTGGCTCTGGATCTGCTTCTCGGCATTCTTGCGCGCGGTGATGATCTCGGTGTAAGCCACCACGCCGCTGATTTCTCCCGTCGCGTTATACCACGGGCGGCACTCCCAGCGGGTGTATTGGGTGGCGCCATTGGCGTCGACAAAACTATCTTCTTCGGCGTGCTCGACCGCTCCCTGCAGTACCCGGTGATAGACCTGGGTCCACTTTTCTGCATAACCCGGGAAGGCCTCTGCGATACGTCTCCCCTGGATATCTTCGAGACACAGGTCATTTTCCTTGAGATACCGGTCACTGACCATGACAAAGCGCAGTTCCTTGTCCAGGACCGATACCGCATTGGGGCTATGCTTGATGATGTAGCGGGTCAGCGCCTCGCTTTCCTGCAGGGCGATGGCAATGGCGCGCTGCTCGGTGGTGTCGGTCACCAGGGCCAGAACGGCCGGCTCCCCTTCCCATTCAGTCAGCGTCCTGCTCACAATCACCCAACGGATGTCCCCGTCCGGGCGTACCAGGCGCAGTGGAATTTCGTCCTCGAAGGTCTGCGGGGCCAGCGGATTCTCGAACTTCAGCAACACGCGTTCACGATCATCGGGGTGGATCAGGTCGATGTAGCGCCGTGGCAGGGCGGTTTGTGTAGTGATTCCCCCGATCTCGAGGGCCTTGCTGTTGGCAAAGATGATGACCTGGGATTTGACCACACAGATGCCCTCGCTGGCGCGCTCGACCAGCAGGCGGTATTTCTCGTCGAATTTTCGCAGCTCGTCCGATTTCCTGCCCACCTGGGTACGCAGGGATTTGATCCACAGCAGGGTAATTAATAAAGAAATGGCCACTACAGTCAGGCCATAGGCCAGGTATTTTACGTTGGCCCAGATTTGTTCTTGTTCGTAGCGGGCAAACCAGCGGTCGTGGATGGCCTTGTAACGCCCGGTGGCATGCACGATGTTCAAACCCTCGTTGAGGGCCAGGAGCAGATCGTTGTCCTGGTGTGAGACGGCAAAGCTGTATTCATTCCCCGGCAGCCCGGTCTCGATCAGCTTGAGGTTCGACAGGCCGTACTGCTCGATCAGGTACAGGCCCTGGACCTTGGAGGAGATCAGGACGCCGTCTTCAGCGCCGGAAGACAGGCGGCGCAGGGCGTCCAGGGGGTTGGCGGCGGTGACCAGGTTGACCGTCTGGGGTTGGGCCACCAGCCAATCGTGCATCAGGTCCCCGCTTTCGACCAGGATGGTGTGGCCGGCAATGTCGTCGATGGACTGGACCGGCGATTCGCGGCGGACGAAGAGGCCCGGTACCAGGATGGAATGGGGCGATGTAAAATTGGCCTCGTTTTCACGCAGCGGCGAGTAAAGCATGCCGGTCAGGCCATCCACCCGGCCTGAAGCCAGGTCATGGCGGGCCTGGTCCCAGGGGCGCAGCTGGATGTCGATGTTCAAATCCATCACTTCGGCCACGGCGCGCAGCAAGTCCACGTTGAACCCCGCCGGCTGGCCGTTCCTGTCCAGAAATTCGTAAGGCGGGAAGCTCTGGTCGCCGGAGAAGACGTATTTTTTCTTGATATTGGCTTTATCCAGGAAGGGGTGCTGGGAAAGGAAAGCGGCGTTGGGGGAAACCGAAGGGGTCAGCGCCGCGGCGACGGAGGAATCCTGGGAGAGTAGCAAGGGCAGAATCAAGAAGCCCAGTACTCCCGCGGCCAGAAGCCCGAGGAGAATGCGTGCATGTTTGAACCAATAATCCATTCCCAATGACCTCAAGTAATGCGCCTACAGGAGCATATATTGAGCGTTCCAGTGCAAATCTATGAAGCAAGTGGCAAATTTCCAACCGTACTCGCATATGTGTGATGGCAGGAAATTTACCCCTATGAAATTTGCGTCCACAAATTCAATGGAAAAACAAGCCCGGTTAATTTTAGTTGCAAACCGTGTCAGATGCAAGGAATCACTGGCGCTGGACAGGGCAGGAAACGCGTCTAAATTGCCAGATGCGTTTCCTGCCCTGTTCCACTTCCCC
>JAAZNB010000060.1 GCA_012798515.1 Chloroflexota bacterium | reverse complement strand
GTCTTCACCAACGGGTCGCTGCACGAATGGGCTGACCCGGGCGCCACTTTCGACGAGATCGCCCGGGTATTGCGCCCCGGGGGCCGTTACTGGATCTCCGACCTGCGCCGGGACATGCCCGCCCTGCTGCACTGGTTCTTGCGTGCCAGCACCCGGCCCCGCTCTATCCGTCCCGGGCTGGACACGTCCATCCAGGCCGCCTACATCCCCGCCGAGTTGGGTGAGATGATGGCCGGCAGCGGCCTGGCGGCCGGCCGGGTGGGGTCGACCCCGCTGGGGATCAGCCTCTCCGGCGCCAGGGCGGCTTGAAAATCAATGGGACAGGGGCATATACAACCCGCGCCTATATCCGGTACAATAGTGGCATCCGGTAATATATCCAGGATCGGATACAACCCTAACCGTATGGAGATCAAATTGATTAAGCCGGATTCACGTGAATATGTCACTAAAGTCATCCTGTTAACTTTCTTTATCGCCTTATTTGCCGGTTTTGTCCTGTGGAAGTCATCTACAGGAGATTGGGCGGATTTTCACTTGAGTTGGATTGATCTGGTCCTGCTCGGTTTCGCTGTGCTGCGCCTGGGACGCCTGATCGCCTACGACCTGATTACCGAACCACTGCGCGCCCCATTCACCCGCACCGTGCCCGATGGCACCGGGGCCGGGGACTCGGTAGAGCCCCGCGGCCGCGGGGTGCAGCACACCATCGGGCAGCTCATCTCTTGCCCCATCTGTTCCGGTACGTGGATAGCGGCCTTTCTGGTCTACGCCCTGTACGCCTGGCCGGAGCCGGCGCGCGTTTTCATTACCATCCTGGGCGCCATTGGCATCGCCGAAGTGCTCAACGGCCTGCTGGAATCCCTGAGCTGGTCCGGCCAGCTGTCACGCACCCAATCCGGGGCTATACTGCGAAAAATGCAATCCGAAACGCCTCCATCCCCTTCCCAATGGGAAGACATCGTAGAAACAGAAAAACAGCAGGCCCGATAAGCCTGCTGTTTTTTTACCACCGGTTTCAAGCTCACAGCCGTGAACTGCTGTCTGGCCACGTGCAGCAACTGGGTCCGCAATTCCCGCCTAACGCCAGGGCGTGAAGAAGGCCAACGAGGCGGTCACCTGTTCCCACACCCGCTCCAGATCCGCCGCCCCGGCGGCAAATCGCTCCGTGGCAAACGGCTGGGCGATCAGGGTATATACCATACCGTCCACCCCAATGATGGCCTGCCTCGAAGCCCACGGGCCGCGCGGGTCGACGAAGGTCACCGCCGGGTAACCGCCCAGGGTCGTTTCCTGGACCGTGGCCGGATCGATGAATTCCAGGCGGGGTTCCAGCACCTGGCGCGGGGTCTGCCCGGGGAAATAGCCGAAGCTGCCCACGGTGAGAGAGGTTTGTACCTCACCGAACCCGGTCTCTTCACCCAAAACCGGGCCGCCGGCGACCCGGCCGGGCAGCGTTTCGTCCACAGCGAAGTCGGCCGGATAGCCAAAACAGATACCATCCGCCTGGCTGGTGTATACTTTCACCCCTTCCGCCTCGACCGGGCAGACGTCTTCTGGGCGCACGACCACCATCTCTGCCTGGGGGGCAAAGAACACCAGGGAAGCCATCACCGTATCCCATAAGCGCTGTCCGGGGTTAGAGGCCCCCTCCACTTCCCCGGGTTCGGGAGAGAGGATGGCCGTATAACGCCCGTAAGGCGTGACCACAAAGGCCCCCCGCTGGGAGCCATACCCGGGCAGGCCGCCCATCACCACCCCGCGGGTGTCTCCCAGCCGGATCGCCTGCTGTTCCGGCTGCAACCCGGGGGCGAAAACGTCCAGCCACTGCCGGGCGTAGGCCTGGCTGTCCAGGCCATCCGGCGGGCCGTTGCGCGCCAGGCTCAAGGCCACCACCAGCCCTTCCTGCTGCTTGGGCCCCGGGTCGGCCAGTTTGCCGCGCACGGCCACGCCCCGCCCCGGTTGGGTGACATCCGGCCCGGCGGTGAAATCGGCCGGGTAGAGGAAACAATAACCATCTTCCCGGTTGGTATAAGCCAGGCTATCCCCCGTAGCCTGCGGGCAGGCGGCCAGGGGATTTTCCTCCGTTGCAGTCAAAGTTGCCTCCGGGGCCACCGCTTGAGCAGTGATGACTGCCTGCGTGGCACTGGCCACCGGCGCCGGGGCGCCGCAACCTGCCAGCAGCAGGCCGGCGGCCAGCGCCATAGCCCACCTCGAGACGTGCATGGATGGCGAGAAAGCGATTCGATCCACGGTAATACTCCTCACTCCAGGGTCGCCGGCCGGGTCCGGCCGGAGAACGACATTCCGGGCCAGGCAGGCTCATTCTGACTGCTGGGATGTAAAATGCGGTGAAAGAGAGCGTCTCAGATGGCCCTGGGCAGTACGATGCGGTTTCGCCCCTGCGATTTTGCCTGGTACAGTGCCCGGTCAGAAAGGCGCAGCAGTTCTTCCGTGCTGTCGCCGTGTTGCGGAAAGGCTGCTACCCCGCCCGAGAGGGTCACCGAGACCGGCAGATCCTCGCAGTAGAACACCAGCCGCTCGCATTCACGGCGCAGCCAATCGGCGCGTTGGAAAGCCGCTTTGGGCGCCATATGCGGCATGACCACGATGAATTCTTCACCCCCCAGCCGGCATACCACGTCGCTGACCCGGATGTACTGGTGCAACATCTGGCCCACGCCCTGCAAGATGTGATCCCCAAAGGGATGGCCAAACCGGTCGTTGACCACTTTGAAATGGTCGATGTCCAGCATGAGCACGCTGACCGGGTAACCATCCTTGCGCGCCTGTTCCAGCTCGAAAGCCAGCGTCTCGTCCAGGTAGCGGCGGTTATACAGCCCGGTCAACGCATCGTGGGTGGCCTGTTCGCGCAACTGCACCTGTAGACGATTGATCTCTTTGATTTGTTCCTTGAGATGGAAATTCATTTGCTGCAAGCCCAGCTCAGCCATCTTGTTGCGGGTCACGTCGCGCAAGATCAACAGGCTGCCCGCCGGTGTGCCTGGGGAACCGTACAGGGTGGACATTTGCAGCTCGATATAGCACGGCTGGTCAGGGTCTATCAACAACTCCACCGGGCCATGCTGGGCTTTCTCCCGCAGCGCCTGGATTCCAGCGCGCATCGGCTGGCCGGGCGCCGCGCCCCTGGAGAAGTGTGCGGGAAAGCCCAGCAAGCGCCGGGCCGTCTGGTTGATGTCCAGGATACGCCCTTCTACGTCGATGACCACCACGCCGTCCTGGAGTTGTTCCAGGACCTTGTCGCGCGCCACGGGCACCAGGTCGAAGAGCCCCAGGCGAAAAACACTCCACGCCAGGATCAACGCACTGGCCGCCGCCCCTACGGGGCTCCAGTCCAGGCCGGGCACCGGGTTGAGGTTCAACACGTAGACCAGGGCCGCCCCGAGGGAGAAAATACTGCCCAACAGCATCACCCCGATTTGCACCCGCGAAGCGTACGAAGACCACAGGTACTGGTGCACCAGGATCAAAAGGATGAAGAAAAAGAGCAAGTAAATATAGCCGACCATCAACCAGAAGGCCGGCCCGTGATGGTAGATCAAGACGTTTGCAGCGCGGTCGCCCTCGCTAAACCCCGGCCACACCAGGCCATGCCAGGGGTTGGTCCACACCAGGCCGAGTATCAAGACCGGGATGCCCCACAGACCGATCAAGAAACCGCGCGGCAAGTTGGGCAGGCTGCGGATATAAGCCAGGATGAACAGCAGCATCAACGGCGCGGCGCTGACCGCGCCCAGGTATTCCACCTGGGAAAAGAAGATCTTGGCCTGGGTCTCGACCACGGCCGCTTCCAGGGCCGCCGCCAGCGTCCATTCGCAGATTGCCGCCAACAGCAGCGTCAACAGCCGCGCCCCGGGCACGTCGCG
>JAAZNB010000472.1 GCA_012798515.1 Chloroflexota bacterium | reverse complement strand
GCCTGGACGGCGCTGAGGATCTCGACGCGCTTGATCGAATCAATGCCCAGGTCAGCCTCCAGATCCATGTCCAGCTCCAGCATCTCCTGCGGGTAGCCGGTTTTTTCAGCTACCACGTCCAGGAGGTCCTGAGTGCTGAAGACGGTCGCCTGGGGGGCGGAGGCTGCAACCGGCGCCAAGGATGGAACCGGTTGGGCCGGCATCGCTGGGGTAGGTTGCGGCCCGGTGGGCGCTGGGGATGGCTGCCCGGCGCTGAACTGGTCCAGCATCTGCTGCAGGGTACGCATCTCGGCCAGGCTCTCGGTTTCGATCTTGGGCAGGCCCGGGAAACGCTCCTGGATGGTGGCAAGGATCTCGACACGCTTGATGGAATCGATACCCAGGTCGGCCTCGATGTCCATGTCGAGGGCCAGCATTTCAGCCGGATAACCGGTCTTCTCGCTGACGATGTCGATTACTGCCTGGGTTAACCCGGCTGTGTCCGCATGGGATGGGGCGGGCGGATTCGTTGCGACAGGCAGGTTCATCTCCATGACGGAAAGAGAAACCTGGGGTGCAGGCAGCGGCCGGTTGCCGTTGGTCCCGGGAACCGGCGCCGGCGGTAAGTCCTGGATGGGATGGTTGCCGTTACCCGAGAGATGCTGGGGGCCGGTGGCAGGGGGAACGGAGAGCTGCTGGGTCGCAGAAGGGGCCGGTACAGGGACATGCTGCGAAACGGCGGGCAGGGGGCCAGCTGTCTGGAGCATAGACAACCACAACCGGCCGGTCTCGGCCTGGTGGTTGAGGAACTGCAAGTGAGTCCGCGCAGTGTCGTCTTGATGGTCGTGGAAGCGCTGGATACTGCGGTCGAGGGTCTCCAGGGCCTTATGGATGTACTCCAACTGGGCCGGGTCGGCATGTTGGGCGATGAGGCCCAACTCCAGCTCGTAAAGGTGCGCCACGGCTTGCTGATAACCGGCCTCCAGTTCCAGGTAGGTTTGGTGCAGCCGGTTGGTTTCACTCTGTTGAGTATAGACCTGCTCCAGGACGCTGGCGTTGGCTGCCAGGGGAGCCGGATGGACTTGCGTTTGGGGGGAGGATTCTATTTCGTTCATAGATATCTTGGGTTGGGCCTCGATCGAGGCGGGTTGGGATTTCAATGGTGATCGTGAAACTGTATCGAAAGCAGCCTGGGGGTGCTGCGCCGGTTCCGTGTGCTCACCGGGGGCGAGATAGGGGCCCTCCTGGAGTGCTTTTTCGAATTTCTCCAGGGATTTCGGATTGCGATAAAAACCACCGTTCAATTTGACGGTGACAGGGCTTTTCTTTTTGACGGCGGGAGCGGCCAGGGCCGGCTGGTAAGGATCGAAGGACCCCAGGTCTAACCCGGCCACGCACAGCTGCAAGATGCCTTCGCGAAAGGCGCGGTCGCTGTCCTTCTTGGGATTGGGATTGAGCGCAATGGCCAGATGGGGGCGGTCGCCCAGGACGTTGTTGACCAGGTTGGTTAGCACGTTCTTGGGGCCGATCTCGACAAAGATGCGGGCGCCATCCCGGTAGAGGGCTTCGATCTCATCTTTAAATTTCACCGGGGAGAGGATATGCCCGGCGAGCACCTGGCGGATGGAATCCACTTCTGGCGGGTAGGCTTCAGCGGTGGTGTTGGAATACACGGCCAGGCGTGGTGCGGAAAATTTAGTTTGCGCAATTGCTGTGGCAAATGGCGCCTGGGCGTGGCCTACGAAGGGGGTATGAAAAGCGGCCGAGACGGGCAAGGGGAACACCGAGAAGCCCCTGGCAGCCAGGTCCGGCTGGACTGCGGCGATCTCCTGGCGGCTGCCCCCGAGTACTACCTGGTCGTTGGAGTTGTGGTTAGCGATCTGCAAAGTAGCATACGGGGCAATGGCCGCTGCCAGCTGATCGGGGTCGCCCTTGACGGCCAGCATGGCGCCGGCGTCGAAGGCCTGGTCGTCGGGGGCTTTCATCGCCTGCCCACGGGCAAATGCCAGGTGGGTATAGGCCGCGTCGTCCAGAACCCCGGCAGCCCATAGGGCGGTCAGCTCGCCGAAACTATGCCCGGCGGTCATGTCGGGCTGGAAGCCGGCGGCGCGCAGCAGGTTGTACATGCCCACGCTCAAGGCGCCGATGGCGGGTTGAGCATATTGAGTTTGCTGTAAGGCAGTGGTATGACGCGAGCGGGTTTGCTCGTCGAAGGCCGGCACGGGGTAGACGAATTGGGATAGCGGTGCCTGGCCGTCCTGGAGGAAAGGCGCGTCCATGGCGCCGAAAGCGGCGCGCAGCGGAGGAAACTGGAGGGCCAGGTCTTTGCCCATATCCGGGTATTGAGAGCCTTGCCCGGGGAAGAGGGCCGCCGTTTTCCAGCCGGCATCCACTGCCTGGCGGCGGTAATAAATCCCCTGGGGCAGTTCCCAGTGGGCATCGCCGAGGTTTTGTTCCAGGCGTCCGGCAGCCTGGGCCAGCAAATCTCTGGCCTGTTTGGCTCCGTGAGCCAAAAAACCCACCCGAGCGGAGCCGGGCGGCGGTGTGGCGCGTCCCTGGTCGAGCAGGTTGACAAAACTCTGTTGGGCGCCATCCCCGTTCAGATCGGCGGCCAGCCGGCGGCATTCGAGGGCCAGCCCGGCCGGGTCGGGCGCGGAGATGATCACGTGGCGAGGCACTGACTGGAGGCGATAGGGTTCGGAGGGCTCCTCCTGGTATTCTTCCAGGACGACGTGGTAGTTGGTGCCGCCAAAGCCAAACGAGCTGACCGCGGCGCGGCGGGGCGGGGCTTGCCTGGCGCGAATCCAGGGACGGGTTTCGGTATTGAGATAGAAAGGCGTGGATTCGATCTTCAGCCGCGGATTAGGGAGGGTTACGTTGATCGTTGGTGGCAGGACCTTATGATACAAAGACAGGGCCGTCTTGATCAGGCTGGCGGCCCCGGCAGTGGCCTTGGTGTGGCCGATCTGGGATTTGACGCTGCCCAGGGCAATGTGTTGCTTCTGGTCGTCCTCGGCGCTGAAGACGGAATTCAGGCTTTCGAATTCGGCCGGATCGCCGGCCATGGTACCCGTGCCGTGGGCTTCGATCAGGCCCACGGTTTTGGGCGAGAAACCGGCCTCGGCGTAGGCCCGGCGCAGGGCGCGGGCCTGGCCATCGGGGCGAGGGGCGTAGATGCTCTTGTAACGGCCGTCACTGGAGGCTCCCACGGCTTTGATCACGGCATAGATGCGATCCTGATCCCTTTCGGCGTCTTCAAGACGTTTGAGCACCAACATGCCCAGGCCTTCGCCGACCATCATGCCATCGGAGGCGGCGTCGAAGGGGCGAACGTGCTCGCTCTTCGAGAAAGCCGGCGTCTTGCTGAAACACATATAGGTACCGATGGAATTATCCGTATCCACGCCGCCAGTGATCATCATATCGGCCCGGCCGGTGTTCAGTTCCATGATGGCCATGCGCAAAGCGGCCAGCGAGCTGGCGCAGGCGGCGTCGATGACGCAGTTAGTGCCGCCCAGGTCGAAACGGTTGGCGATGCGCCCGGCGATGACGTTGCCAATGGCGCCGGGGAAAGCATTTTCTTCCCAGTTGACGTACGCCAGCTTGATCTTTTCCACGACCTGCTGTATATGCGCCTCGGGCAAGCCATAGCTGCGCAAGACCTTTTCCCACACAGGGTATTGCAGCCGGGTCATCAAGGGGGTAAATAGTTTGGTCGACATACCGACCACGCCCAGGATCACACCGGTACGATCGCGAATTTCGGGATTACTGTCCAGATAGCCGGCATCCTGCAAGGCATCGCGGGCTACGACCAGGCCCAATAACTGCGATACGTCAGTGACTTCCAGAATATTGGGAGGCAGGCCAAATTCAACCGGGTCAAAATCTGTGTCGGGTATGAACCCACCGCGCTTACAGTAAGACTTATCTGGTTGAGCAGGGTCCGGGTCATAATAATCCTCGATGTTCCAACGGGAGGGCGGCACATCGACGATGCAGTCTATCTTATTGACAATGTTGTCCCAATACTGGCTCAAATTAGAAGCATTGGGAAAAATCGAAGCCATACCGATGATTGCCACCGGCGCGGAATGCTGCGGGAAACCAGCGGCGTTTTTCTTTAGCCGCGGACGAGGAGACATCCTGATCACCTCCAAAGGATTAAGCATAGTTCAACTGGCAGTAAGTGGTTTACCGCCAGTTCAGGGCTGTGCTGCGTATGACCTGCTTTTTGCTATAACCCTGGTCGTTTCGATTGGTCGCGCTGATGGGGGAAAATGAGAGAATATTTAACCAGAAATTTGCATATTTACGAATGCTGATGAGGATCGTGCGGCTTGTTGGGGACAATCTGGCGTTTGGGCAACACCACGGATACCTGGTAGTCGTTAAGTAGTTTAAGCAGCACGCGGACACGTTCCTGGCCGGAAACGTATATATCAAAGATGGCCGGGTAACCGGCAAACGGGCCTTCGATGATCTGGACGCTTTCACCGTGGGCGATGGGTGTTTCCTGGGGAGAAGTGGCGTTGATCTGTTCCAGGCGCTTCTGGATGGCGTGGATCAGGTTCTCGGGTACGATGGCCGGGTCGTCCATAAAACTCAACAGACCGCTGGAAAAAGGCATCCACTGGAAGGTGGAAATCCCTGACTGAGACAGGTCAACATGGACGAAGAGGTACCCGGGAAAATAAGGGCGGATTTTTGCCGAGCGAGGGTTGACCGGTTTTACCCGGATCCAGGGATAGAAGCAGTCGATGTCAAGGGAAAGCATGTGTTGGTGAAGGAAGCTTTCTTTGTGGGGCTTGCTGAGTAAAACGTACCATTGAACGGGCATAATTCTCCCTGGCCATCCAGACCCTGCCATCCAGGGCGACTGTGACGGTGATATGATGGATTATTCGATTGTATCAGAAGTTCGCCCCGGCGAGAAAGCGGCTGCCCCGGGCATTCTCCCGGCCATAGAGCTGGCCGCCCGAGAGACCGAGAACATGTTAAGGAAGGATACAATTGTGATCCGTGGGCCCGCATTAGGCCAAGATTAAGCTTATATGAAGAAGTTTTTGGAATTTATTATAAAACAATAAGATTGGCGGCTGAGCTATTGCACACTCAGTCTAGAGTGAGTAAACTTCTGGTTAGCTTTTTATTACTGGTGGAAATTCTAGAAAATGGATTTATGGGTAGGTCTAGTGACAGATATCACCTGTGGGGGGTGTCGATAGCAACTCACTATTATTCATAGAAATTATAAGGAATTCTAAATTGATTTTTACCGGAGGGACGG
The DNA here is from genome assembly GCA_012798515.1 of Chloroflexota bacterium. Taxonomy (GTDB): domain Bacteria; phylum Chloroflexota; class Anaerolineae; order Anaerolineales; family Anaerolineaceae; genus JAAZNB01. The sequence goes on along the minus strand of JAAZNB010000472.1, from coordinate 7,915 downwards.
TTATACTGTTGTTGTAGTTCGGTAATAATGCGGTAATAAAATAATAAGCTTACCGCTGTAGTTCAGGTGGCTTTTGCCTTAGGAAAAAAATAAACACAGTAAGGGGGAAGCGAGGATCCGAATACCTCAACTTGGTCGCTTTGCCAGCATTTTCGGGCAGGGTATTCGGGGAGCTAGTAGCGAAACCGGCCAACGATCTGGTCGGTTCGTCTTTTTTAACCGCCAGGGGAAGAGTGAAACAGGGACATGTCAGTCGTGGAAGATCTCAACATCAACATTGGGCTAGATTTAGACGATCTCGAAACCGAGTACCGGCAGAAGGTGCTCGTCATTGAGGATGAACCGGATACTGCCCTACTGCTCAAGCAGCTACTGCGCTCATCCGGCTTCAACGTTATGAGCGCCGGAAATGGCCAGCAAGCCTTGAAGAAGATCATCGATCACGCCCCAGACTTGATCCTATTGGATTTGTTCTTACCCGGAATGGATGGTTGGGAGACGTTTATCTACATCCGCCAGATGACTGAATGCCCGGTAATCATCCTTTCAGCCCTATGCACCAAAGAAGAGGTGGTCAAAGGATTACAGCGGGGGGCCGACGATTACATCGGAAAACCGTTCAACAACGCCGAAGTAATCGAGCGGATCAAAGCCGTGCTGCGCCGTTCATCCAAGCCACGCGAGATCACCCGAATGGTTTTCCCGCGCATCGACCTGGTCATCGACCTGGTGGCGCAAGATGTGGTCTACAAACAACAGGTCATTCATCTGACTCAAAAAGAATTCGACCTGTTGGCAATTTTGGCGAAGATGGCCCCCAACCTGGTGAGTTACGACGTGATTTGTAACTCGGTGTGGGGGGAAATGGCAATCGATGTGCGCAGCCGGACGAAGTACCTGGTTTACCTGCTGCGCAATAAATTCAACGAAGTTTGCCCGGATACCAACATCATCGTGAATGTGGATCGGGTGGGGTACAAACTCCTTACCGGGGAGTGATGACAACGAGGAGGAATACATGTCGTCATTGATGATGCGCAGCCAAGCATTTGAAACACCACTTGAAGTAAAAATCCATCGGGCAACCCAAAGCATGTCACGGCAAATGCAATGGAGGCTGTTCACGATCCTTCTGGTATTCTCAGACGGGTTGTTTATCGGACTGGCCTTTTTGACTGCTTACTGGATACGCTTCAACCTGAACATTCCTTTGTTCCAATTGGAGGTCATGCCGTCTTTGCCATACTACCGCACGCTGGTCGTACTGATGGTGCCAAGCTGGTTGACAATTTTCTGGATCAAAGGCCTGTACAATCGCAACAACCTGCTGGGGGGAACCAAAGAATATTCCGAGTTGTTCAATGCCAGTACGATGGGTTTCGTGATGGTCATCGCCGGCAGCTTTATCTTGCGTGAGCTAGATTTCGCCAGAGGTTGGTTGCTCCTGTCGTGGGTCCTGTCATTCCTTTTCACCGCCGCCGGCCGCTTTTTTATCCGCCGCTTCGTGTATTATCTGCGCCAATACGGCTACTTCGTCAGCCAGGCGGTGATCGTGGGGGCGAACGAAGAAGGTATCCTGCTGGCCGAACAGCTGGTGCAGTGGAAGACGTCCGGTTTCCACATCCTGGGGTTCGTCGATAAGAAAATCAAACCCGGCGACCGCATCTACAAAAACCTGATCTGCCTGGGCAATCTGGAACAAATCGCCGACGTGATCGACCAATACGAAATTACAGATTTGATCCTGGCCACCAGCGCGATTTCCTCCCGGGACAAGATGGTGGAGATCTTCAAACGCTACGGCATGGATAGCGACATCAATGTACGCTTCTCCTCGGGCCTGTATGAAATTATTACCACCGGGCTGACGGTCAACCAGTTTGCCTTCGTACCCCTGGTGGGTGTCAATCCGGTGCGCATGACCGGCGTGGATCAGGCCATCAAGATGATCGTGGATATTTTGTTAACTTCGGTGGGCCTGGTTTTGCTCTCGCCGATAATGGTGTTCATCGCACTGCTGGTCCACTTCGATTCGCCTGGCCCGATCATCCACCGCCGGCGGGTGGTGGGGATGAATGGAAAACACTTCGACGCCTTCAAATTCCGCACCATGTACGTCAATGGGGACGAACTCCTGGCCGGTCGTCCGGAATTGCAACAAGAGCTGGCTGAGAATCATAAGCTCAAAGTCGATCCGCGCATCACCAAAGTGGGCAAATACCTGCGCAAGTTGAGCCTGGATGAACTACCGCAGTTGTTCAACGTATTACGGGGTGAGATGTCCCTGGTCGGCCCACGCATGATCACACAGGAAGAAATGGCCAAGTATGACAAGTGGGACCTGAACCTGGTCACGGTACGCCCGGGGATCACCGGATTATGGCAGGTCAGCGGGCGTTCGGATATCTCCTATGAAGAACGGGTGCGCCTGGATATGTATTACATCCGTAACTGGAATATCTGGCTCGACGTACAACTCATCCTCCAGACTATCCCGGCTGTGTTGAAAAGCCGGGGAGCATACTAAACGATTGCGCTACCAAGGATAAGATTTCATCATGATTATCGTCCAGACGCCATTACGTGTTAGCTTATTCGGAGGGGGTACTGATTTCCCGAGCTTCTATACAGAAGAAGGTGGCGCAGTCCTGACGACGGCGATTGACAAGTACATCTTCGTCACCATCAAGAAGCGTTTCGATGAAAAACTGCGTATCGGGTATACCAAGACAGAAATGGTCGACCACGTCGATGAGATCCAGCACGAGCTGATCCGGGAATGCCTGGTCAAGACCGGTATTCGTAAGGGAATTGAGATCACCACCATGGGCGACATCCCTTCGGCCGGCTCGGGCCTGGGTTCTTCGAGCACTGTCACGGTCGGGTCTTTACACGCCATGTACCATTACCTGGGCGAGATTGTCTCCTACGAGCAACTGGCGCGGGAAGCGTGCGAGATTGAAATCAATACGTTGGGGAAACCGATCGGTATCCAGGACCAGTACATTGCCGCCTACGGCGGTTTGCGCTTCATTGAATTCACCCAGGAAGGTGAGATTCGCTCCGAGAAAATTCAGCTGGATGGGGATACCTTACGGGCTTTCAACGAAAACCTGTTGCTGTTCTTCACCGGCATCACCCGTTCTGCTTCGGATATCCTGGTCGAGCAAAAGACCAACATCAATCACCGTATCCCCATCCTGCGCAGGATGAAAGAAATGGCTTACATCGCCCGGGATGAGATAAAACAGGGCAACCTGGATGTGATTGGGAAAATGTTGGACGAACATTGGCACTTAAAAAAAGAAATGGCTCAAAAGATCTCCAACGGAACGATCGATGAGCTTTATCAGAGTGCCTGCGAAGCCGGCGCCCTGGGCGGGAAAATTGCAGGCGCGGGCGGTGGCGGATTTTTACTGGTGTACGTCCCCCACGATCGCCAGAGAGCGGTGCGCAAGGCATTGAACTGCCTGCAGGAATTGCCGTTCAACGTGGAAGACGATGGCACCAAGGTAATCTTCAATTACCGCAGGTCATAAAGGTTGTGGATCAACGGAACTGCATCCAGGAGAGAACCGGCAATGTGGAATTCATCGATCGAACTGGACTCAGGCAGCATGAGCTGGGCTTCACCCCGGCCGGTCTTCACCAGGATGGCATTGTGGATGCCGGCAGAACGGGCCGCTTGCAGATCGGTCAAGGCATCTCCGATCATGACAGAACCTGGTAAATCGATGGACAAAGATTGTGCAGCCTGGAGCAACAACCCGGGTTTGGGTTTGCGACAGTCACACTGGTCTTCGGGGGTGTGGGGGCACATGAACACAGCATCCACTCTGCCCCCGGCGCGTTCGATGACCTGGACCAGGTTGGCGTTGATCTGCCTGGCAGCGGACATGGACAACTGCCCTCTCCCTACTGCGGATTGATTGGTTGCAATAACGATGTGCAATGGAAATTGTCGCAGCAAGGCTAACGCTTGCAGCGCTTGAGGGAAGACGGTAACGTCCTGCCAATCCAGGACATACTTGGGGCGATTTTCGATGATGACGCCGTCACGGTCTAGAAAGATAGCTGGTTTCATCCATATCCTTTAAAGTCTGTCGGCTAACTGTCGTGGAGTTTGAAGTGGGAGGGCCGTTTCGTGCCTTCCCGTCCAAGGGGTAAAAAACGAATCAACCGGATACCGGGCAAGGTAGAAAGTTGAGACGGGTCAAACTGTAAAGAATGTACTCGACAGAAGCATATGTCGAAATGGCGGAGCGCGCTAGCGCCCTAATGCACCTCACCGAAAAGGTATTTGCTCGCAATGGATGATACTCAATCTTCTACCGGCCCCTTGAAACAAATTCTAGTTTATCTCAATCGCCAGGCGGACCACCTGGGTCGCTACGTACTGGAACAAACGGCTTACATTTTATTCGGTTGGATACCCACTATCGTGGGCATAGGAGTGCGAGGTCTATTATATCGGTTAATTATGAAAATCGACGGATGGGCGGCCATCGAGTATAACGTGCGTCTCAGGTTTGCCAACCACATCCACCTCGAAAACGGCGTTTATCTGGACCAGGGGACTTATTTACACGCCTGTCCCCAGGGTATCTCGATTGGCAGAAGCACTATTGTGATGCACGGAGCTGTTTTACACGTTTATAACTTTCGCGACCTACCCCATGCGTTTATCCGTATTGGCAGCGATTGTCTCATTGGCGAATACAGTGTCATCCGCGGACAAGGAGGTGTGACCATCGGCGACCGGGTGTATACGTCGCCATTTACCCAGATCATTGCCGTCAACCACGTCTTCGACGACCCTGCAAAACCGTTTGTAGACCAGGGGATCACAGCGGAAGGGATTGTGATCGAAGATGACGTCTGGCTCGGAGCTGGCGCAGTCGTTACGGATGGCGTCCGGGTCGGAAAGGGGGCGATCGTTGCCGCCGGCGCTGTGGTGACGAAAGATGTTCCGGCGCATACCGTGGTAGCCGGTGTGCCTGCCAGGGTGATCAAAGAAATTGACGGAACTTTACCGGCAAATCAGGAACGAGAAATATTCTATGCGAAAGGAAGGGGGTAGGGCGATGACGACTCTATCTATAGTAATTCCAGCGTACAACGAAGAAAACGGCATTGCAGACATCATCAACCGTGTCCTGGCAGTGCGTAACGATTTGAGCCAGGCAGGTATCCAGGATCTGGAACTCCTGGTGGTCGACGACGGATCACGGGACCGGACGGCTGCCATTGTCGAAAGCATGCCAGGCGCCACGTTGATCCGCCACCCTCAAAACAAAGGTTATGGTGCGGCATTGAAGACCGGCTTTGCAGCGGCGCGCGGGGAACTGATCGGGTTCCTGGACGCAGATGGCACCTACCCACCGGAATATTTCCCGCAACTGTGCGCGGAAGCCTTGAACGGCACCGACCTGGTGATTGGATCGCGCATGGCCGGGCAGGACAGTAAGATGCCCTTAACCCGCCGCCTGGGCAACTATTTCTTTGCCGGGATGATCAGCCTGCTGGGCCGCCAGCGTATCACAGACTCGGCCAGTGGGATGCGGGTATTCAATCGGGAAGTCTTGGAAAAAGTCAATCCGCTGCCGGATGGTCTCAACCTGACCCCTATTATGAGCACGCGGGCGCTGCACGAACACATCACCATGAAAGAGATCCCGATCCCATACAGCGAACGGGTCGGACGTTCCAAGCTAAGCGTGATCCGGGATGGCTCGATCTACCTGCAATCGATCACCTGGACGGTGTTGACCTATAACCCGGTGCGGGTGCTGGGGATGATCGGCCTGGGGGGCGTGGCGGTGGCGATTGCCGTAGCCCTCGGACTGGTGGCCGCACGTATCAGCGGCGTGACGGATCTGGGGCCGTGGGGAGTTGCTGCCTTGTTCTGGGCCCTGGTTTCGGGCGTGATCGGTGTAAGCCTGTTTGCCCTGGGAGTCACCTTCAACTACCTGGTGTCGTTATTCTATAAACGGCCTATCCGCCAGGGCCTGTTCGGAAAGCCTATTTTCACCCAGCCCATCGATCATCATTTTGGATGGATGGGGCTGGTCGGCCTGCTGGTGGGCGTGGTTATTGCTGTAGTAAGCCTGATCCTGGGCGCTAACGGATGGGAAATTACCCGCTTGTGGTTCTATCTTTTGAGCAGTGCGTTGATTATTTTGGTCAGTATGCAATTGATGATTTATTGGATCCTTCTACGGGTGCTGGACGAGCTTTACCAGCGCGAAAAATCGGTCGAGACGCACATCCCCGTCAAAAGTGGGGTAGCAAGCCCACAGGCTCAATAATAGTTCTGGGATAATATCCGCTATCGGCGAGTGAGTCCGTATTTGAGGCGTTTGTGGAAATGAAACACCTCAAATACGGAACTTTTCACTCGTTCCTGAGCAGGTAGGTTTTTTATATTTGTAAGAGGTGAAAAAATGGAAGATAATATTCAAGCAAAGGCCTGGAGAAACCTCGGAGCAGCCCGATTACCCAAACTGCGCGAACCGAACTTCCCAAATGCGGACGACATCGTCTACAAGGAACTGATTTCTTCCAAGAGGCCGGCAGAGGCCGTTGACATCCTGTTGGTCAACCCGCCAACCCCCGATGGGGCATATTGGATCCGCACCCAGCATCGTGTCGGGCGGCGTACGCGTGAGAACATGATCTGGCCACAGGTTTCTCTGGCCCAGATGGCGGCATTGTTAAGCCCGACTTACACGGTCAAGGTCATCGACGCCAACGCAGACAAGATCGGTTGGCCTGAGTTCACCAATATGCTCAACAAGTACCGGCCGAAATATTACATGACGCAGGTCACCGCACCCACCCTGGAAAACGATATGTACGGTTGTTTCCTGGCCAAGTCCCGCGGCGCAAAGACGGTTTCTTTCGGAACGCACGTCACGGCGATCCCCAAAGAGACGCTGCGGGCCTACCCCGTGCTGGATTACGTGCTGGTCGGCGAGCCGGATCTGACTATTCGTGACCTCATCGATCATATGGAAGGCAAGATCGACGAGCGCCCCGAAAATATCCAGGTGTTATTCCAGAGAGACCCCCATTATCAAACCTCTTTTGATGAGAACGGGGAAGTCAATCTGGCGGGAATCAAAGGCCTGGCCTGGCGTAAAGGGGAAGAAATCAAGGTCAACCTGCCGCGGCCCTTCGTCAGCGAGCTGGATGATCTGCCCATCCCCATGCACGAGCTCCTGCCCTTGCAGAAGTATCGCATGCCGTTGATCAAAGGCCCGTTCACCTTCATCGTAACCAGTCGTGGCTGCCCGGCCGGCTGCACGTTCTGCATCAAGCACGTCAGCTACCAGTACGGACTGCGCATCCGCTCTCCAGAGCTGTTGATCGAAGAAATGAAGCGACTGAAAGCCCTGGGGATCAATAACATCCACATGTATGCCGATCTGTTCACCGTGCATCGCGACCAGGTTATGGAACTGTGCCAGCGCATGATCGACGAAAAACTGAACATCAAATGGACCTGCAACAGCCGCGTCGACTACGTTGACGAAGAGATGTTGATGCTGATGGGCAAGGCCGGCAACCGGCTGATCTCCTGGGGCATCGAAAGCGGAAGTGAGCAGATCCTCAAACATGCCCGTAAGGGAGCCTACCCGGATAAGGTCAAACAGGCTTTAACCTGGGCCAAGAAGGCCGGCATCATGAACTGGGGCTATTTCATCATCGGCTTGCCCGGTGAGACCGAAGAGACCATCCAGGAGACGATTGCTTTTGCAAAGACGCTGCCCCTGGACATCGCCCTGTTCCACGTGGCGGCTCCTTACCCCGGCACGCCGTTCTTCTTCGAAGTGGTTGAAAACGGGTGGTTCCGTAAGGGCACACGTTGGGAGCAAGTGGACATGGATAAGGGCACAGTCCTGGATTACCCCGG
>JAAZNB010000471.1 GCA_012798515.1 Chloroflexota bacterium | reverse complement strand
CGGATGTGGCGTACTTCCATCCAGTGTTCTGCCCCCATGGCCAGCGATCCCATGCGGATGCGTCCGCTGGGTGGGAAAGCGGCGTACTGGTTATCGATCCAGATCACGGCTCCCAGGCGCCCGGCCGGCGAGCAGCGGCTGTGGAAGCAGGTCTCGCCATCCAGCTCCAGGCGCACCTCGTCAGGTAGCCATTCCACGGCATAGGCGTGCCAGGCGCACGGATCGGTCTCGACCCGTGCTGCCTCGTCGCGCACCAGCAAGCGGGCCGCCTGGCGCAGCCGGCGGGCGGCCAGGGGCCAGGCCAGCAGGGGCACGAAGGGCAGTCCCGGCAGCAGCAGGAGCGCAGGCAGGCGCAGTGAGGAGAAGACCGCCGCCATGAACCCGTTGGCGACGTGGTCGTCGCGCAGCGCCAGGAAATTTTCCGCCGAAGCCTGGAAGAACCAGACCGCCTGGGGCAGGGCCGGAACCCGCAGCGGGCGGGTGAACAGGCTCACCCCGAGCGGCTCGTTCCAGAAGCCGAAGCCCCACGTGCCGGGCAGCCCGGCGGACGAGACGCGCGCCTCCAGTGCCAGGCGCACCGGGGGCCGCCACTGCAAATGAAACCCGTGCGGGGTGCGGTAATCGTCCAGCTGGGCCAGGCAGTACTGCGCGTCCCCGCCGGGCGGTAAGCTCAAGCGCCAGGCGCCCGGCGAGAGCTCTTGCACCTGCCCGCCTTGATGAATCGTGGTGTGAAGTCCTTGCATCCCCTACGGCTCCTGTCTAGAGGGCCCAGGCCCAGATCATCCACAGCCCGATCATGAGGGCGCCCGCAGCGAGGCGCAGCACCACCGCCCAGCCACACCCCACGGCCATACTACGCGTGGAGGCCCAGGCCTGCTGCACATCCTTGAGGCGGAAGTATTCCACCGCGAACAGGGCCACCAGGGCTACCAGCAGGCCGCCGAACGGGGGCCACACCAGGCTGCCTACGAAGCCGGCCACCAGCGAGACGCCGATGGACAGCCAGCTGGCGCCGGTCTGGCGGGCGTTGGCGCCCATCAGCAGGTTATCCACGATGCTGCCGGCGGCCATCAGCAGGGTAATCACCATGAAGATGATCCCGGTGGTCCAGGTAAACCCGGTCACGAGGCCATAGACCAGCGCGGCCACCCAGATGATGACCAGCCCGGGAATGATGACGGTCAGCAGGCCAAACAGGCCCACCAGCATGACCGCCAGGATGACGAACTGAAACGTGAGCAGCCCGATACCGTCCATGTGGCGTGGTACTTAACTTTCTGCCCGGATGACGTCGATCCCGCCCATCCAGGGCCGTAGAACTTCCGGAATGATCACACTGCCGTCCGGCTGCTGGTAGTTCTCCAGGACGGCGATCAAAGTGCGGGGCAGGCCCAGGCCGGAACCGTTGAGGGTGTGCACCAGCTGAGTGCGCCCGCCTTCCGCCGGCCGGTACTTGATGTTGGCCCGCCGGGCCTGGAAATCGCCCACGTTGGACACCGAGGAGACCTCCAGCCACTCGCCCACCCCCGGGGCCCACACTTCCACGTCGTAGGTCACCCGGGCGTTGAAGCCCAGGTCGCCGGTGCACAGCTGCAAGATGCGGTAGGTCAGGCCCAGGCCGGCACAGGTCTGTTCGGCGTCGGCCAGCATCTTTACCAGCTCGTTGTCCGACTCCTCCGGCTGGCAGTAAGTGTACATTTCCACCTTATCGAACTGGTGGCCGCGTTTTATGCCGCGCACGTCCCGCCCGGCGCTCATTTTCTCCCGGCGGAAACAGGGCGTGTAGGCCGTGTAGCGCCGCGGCAGGACGTCGGCTTCAAACACGTCGCCCATGTGGATGCCGGTCAGCGGCACCTCGGCGGTCGGCACCATCCAGTAATCTTCCTCGTGGTCGTGATACAGGTTGTCCACGAACTTGGGCAGCTGCCCCGAGGCGTACAGGGTGTCCTGGCGCACCATGAAGGGCGTGTATTTTTCCTGGTACCCCTGGCGGATGTGCAGGTCGAGCATGTAGGCGATCAGGGCCCGTTCCAGGCGCGCCCCGGCTCCGTTGAGCACGTAGAAGCGCGAGCCGGTGATCTTGATGCCCTGCTCGAAGTCGATGATGCCCAGGTTGGTCCCCAGGTCCCAGTGTGGCAGGGGGGTGAAATCAAATTCGGGAGGCGTGCCTACCGTGCGCACGACCACGTTCTCGCTCTCGTTCTTGCCCACGGGGGTGGACGGGTCGGGCAGGTTGGGGATGCCGGCCAGCAGGCCGCTGAGGGTCTCGTCGGCCTGGCGCACCTGCTCGTCCAGGGCCACGATGCGGTCGCCCACACTGCGCATGGCGTCGATCTTCTCCTGGCGCGCCTGGGGGTCCTTCATCTTGCCGATCTCTTTGGAGACGCTGTTGCGTTCGGCCTTGAGGACTTCCACTGTGCTCAACAAGCCGCGCCGGCGGGCGTCGGCCTCCAGCACCTGATCGACCACTTCGCCGCCCATCTGGCGGTCTTGCAGCGCCTGCCGCACCAGCTCGGGATTTTCCCGAATCAAATTGATGTCAAACATTCTTCCTCCAGGTAGTAGATACAATAATGCCCCTCTTCCTGCAGGACGAGGGGCGCTTCGTGGTACCACCTGCTTTCGCTGCATAACCGGCTCGCTGGCCGGCCAGGTGCAGCCTCTTATCGCGGTAACGGGCTCTCCCGGTCTCCTTACGATGGCGCTGTGGAGCAGCGTCTATCCCTGCAGAGACGACCAGCCCACCCTTGCGGGGGGGCGCCGAGGTGGATTTCACCGCTTTCTTGCCTGTTCGCACCCTTCACAGGCTCTCTGAAAAAGAAGGCCGGCTGATGTCCTCGGGTTGGCCTGATTTTGATCTGGTTTGATTATAGCGGATCACCACCGCCTGTCAAGGCGCGCCGGCCGGCTTTCCCCCCGGTGCAGGAGGGATGCTTTTTGTGCGGCGCGCGGGGGATCTTTTAAGATTCGCCAATTTCTTAGATTATTCCCTGCCGTTTCAGGTATAATAGTTAAACTCCAATTCCACATTGGAGACATTCTTTTCTACATCCAAGGTGTCCGGGATGATAAACAACCGGAAACCTTCACAAATACCCGGCAATGTATTAGTAAAAACGGTTCTTAATTAAATCGTAAGTTGACGGTTTAAAATGCTGTTGTTAACATATTACTGGAACATACAAGTATCGCTCTACGACAACGATCGAGATGGCGGGAAAGGTAATTACTGAACATTGAGTACGATTAGAGCAAACATCCTGCTCATTGAGGGGAAACACGCGGAACGGCCATCTTTTTTTTCCGGCCTGACCAAAAAAGGTTTCCACGTGGATAGTGTCTCCAGTGGAAGCGCGGCTTTAACTTTTCTGACCGGCCATCACCCTCATATCGTCTTACTTGATTCAGCCTCCATGCGCTCCAGTGGCAAGCGCATCTGTCAGTCCATCCACCAGAAATACCCCGGCCTGCCGATCTTGATGGTCCTGGAAGAGGGCAGCGACCCCGCCACCCGGACCGATGCGGATGTGGCCCTGGTGCTGCCCTTTACCCTGCAAAAACTGTTGAACCGCATCCGCCCCTTGCTGCCCAACGACGACGAAGACGTCATGAAAGTGGGGCCGCTGGAGCTCAACACCGAGCAGCGTTGGGTGCGCCTGCGCAACCGCCAGGCCCAGCTGACGCCTCGCCTGGTGATCCTGCTCAAGGCGCTCATGGAGCGTCCCGGCGAGGTGATCGAGCGCAGCGACCTGTTCCGCCTGGTGTGGGATACGGCCTATATCGGGGACACCCGCACCCTGGACGTGCACATTAGCTGGCTGCGCCAGGCGGTGGAGGACGACCCGCGTCACCCCAAGTTGATCAAGACCGTGCGTGGCTACGGCTACCGCCTGGACGTCGAGGCTTCCGCGAACCCCGAGACGCGCCCGTTGAAGCCCGTCGAGGCGCCCGCGGTCGATTTATCCCCCGAAACCCACAACTGACTTATCCACCCCCCTGGGTGTTTGCCCGGGGGCCATGTTGCGCTCGCAAGGATAGGGAGACAGGCGCCTGGGCGGGAACGCCCGCCGCTACGAAAATGCGCGGCTATGGTCGTGTCCGGTCGCGATGCGATCTAGAAACGCGGCGGGGTAATGGCGGAGATGAATACGAGTTTTTCTGGCCCTATTCCTTCAAAGCTGCGCAGCAGCAGCCCCTTGAAATAGATACTGTCCCCCTCTTCCAAAACATAGGTGTCGTCAGCTACCTGGATCTTCATCGTGCCGTGCAGAATGTAGATACACTCTTCCGTAGGATGTTCCAGAGAGGTGCTGATGTTGTCGCTGCCCGGGTCGAGCTCGGTGATGAAAAGCTCCATCTGGCGGTTCAGGTCCGGTGTGAGCAGCTCATAGCGCGCCGGCGAATCGGGAAGGTTGATCTGGATGCGTTCGTTCCTGCGGACCACAATGTTCTCCTTGTGGTTCTCCAGCAGGAATTCGAAGATCGGTACGTTCAAGACCTTGGCGATCCGGCGCAGGGTACCCAATGATGGGTCGGCGAGACCTCGTTCGATCTGGCTCAGGAAACTGGCAGTTACCCCAACTTCTTTGGCCAGAGTGCGCAAACTCATATTTTGCGCAGTGCGTAAAGCGCGAATTCTTTTTCCTGGCATCGATTGTCCCGTGTTTGGTTGATTGCATATCGTTTATGAAATCGAGCTTTGCAGATATGCAAAAGTATTGTAGCATGGGCCCTCAGGTGTGTCAACTTGTGCAATATGGTACAAATTGG
>JAAZNB010000470.1 GCA_012798515.1 Chloroflexota bacterium | reverse complement strand
GCGGGCAACTTCGATGCCATTGCGGAAAAAGCGGCCGAGGTGGCCGGTTACGTACGGGCGGCCCGCGGCCGGCCGGTCTTCATGGGGCTGGAACACGTAGGGCTATATCCATCCGCAGAAACCACGGGGCAGGCCATGGCAACCTGGTACCAGAGCCGGTTTGGATTTATAGAAATATCCGGGAATTCGAGTATCATGTTATCGGGGAGTGATCACGGGAGGATCGAAGTGATGAAAGCCGGCGAGTACGACCATTGCCACGTGGCCATCCAGGTGTCGGACTTCGACCAGGCGGTCGAGCTCTTGCGCGCCAGGGACGTCGAGCTGGCAGAACCGGTGCTCAAACCGGACGTCAAAGCCGTATTTCTAAAACAACCCGACCCGGCGGGAAACCGGGTTCACCTGATCTGGCGCCGCTAAGCGGGCCGGCAGCGATGCTCGTAACCGCTCGGCCCATGGTGAACGCGGCCCAGACTCCCCCTCACCCATCGAGCGCTTACCAATTGTCGACGAAAGGAAACATTGAACATGAACAAACGTGTGGTCTCATTTGGCGAAATTATGCTACGGTTGAAGTCGCCCGGTTTTGAGCGCCTGTTTCAAAGCCCGGTGCTGGAAGCCACCTTCGGCGGTGGAGAAGCCAACGTGGCCGTCTCACTGGCCAATTTTGGCAATGACGTGGCCTACGTGACAGTGGTCCCCAGGAACCTGGTCGGGGAGTCCTGCATCGCCGAGCTACGCCGCTTTGGGGTAGACACGAGCCGGGTCGTCTACGCCGGGGATCGCCTTGGGACCTATTACCTGGAGACGGGCACCAACCAGAGGCCCTCGGTCGTGGTCTATGATCGCGCCGGATCTTCTATTTCCACGGCGCAGCCGGGCTGCGTCGACTGGCGGGCGGTATTTTCGGGAGCCAGCTGGTTCCACGTCACCGGTATCACCCCGGCGATCAGCCAGAGCGCCGCGGACCTGACCCTGGAAGCCGTGCAAATCGCCCGGGAGAATGGTTTGACGATCTCTTGCGATTACAACTACCGCAAGAATTTGTGGAAGTACGGCAAAAAGGCCCCCCAGGTGATGCAGGAGATCGTGCAATACGTAGACATTGGCATCGCCAACGAAGAAGATATCCAACAATCCCTGGGCGTCAACCTCCCCGATGCGGTGAAAATGAACGCCGCCATTGCGAAAGGCGAGCTGGATCTGGACCACTACCGGGCGTTGGCCGAGAACGTCTTCGTCCTGTTTCCCAACCTCAAAAAGCAGGCCATCACGCTACGCAAGAGCTACAGCGCAGATCATAACGGCTGGTCGGCCTGCCTGTATAACGGCCACGATTTTATGGTCAGCCACAGTTATGACATTACAGACATCGTCGACCGGGTGGGCGGCGGAGACGCCTTCTCCGGCGGCTTGATCCACGGGCTGGTGAACGGGATGGACGACCAGGCCGCCCTTGAGTTTGCCGTGGCGGCTTCCTGCCTGAAGCACACCATCCCCGGGGATCTCAACCGCGTGAGTGCTGCCGAAGTGGAAAAACTGCTCAAGGGGGACCGTTCGGGGAGGGTTCAGCGCTAAGCGGCATGCACGCCAGGGCATTACCAGAGCATTGGAGAAAACAATCATGAATTCACTTCCTTGGAGGAAAATCCCAGGGCCGAAATCGGCAGAGATTTTAGCGGTCTCTCGCAGTTGTGAGCCACCTTGTGCGGCAGACCAGACCCCCATCGTCTGGGACCATGGGGAAGGCGTATGGGTATGGGACGTGGATGGCAACCAATATATCGATTTCACCTCCGGGGTACTGGTCACCAACCTGGGTCACAAACACCCGGGGCTGGTCGAGGCTATACAAAATCAGGCTCCCCGCTTGATGAACACCTATTCTTTCCCAACCCCCGAACGGGTATCCGCCTCGGCGCGGCTGGTCAAGACCTTGCCGGATAACCTCGACCGGGTGTTCATGTTGTCCACCGGGGCAGAGGCCACCGAGGCCGC
>JAAZNB010000469.1 GCA_012798515.1 Chloroflexota bacterium | reverse complement strand
GACGACGTGTGGGGCTCGGGGCGCACCATCACGGCGGTGAAGAACCGCATCTCCTCGGCGGCCGGCATCCCCTACACCTGTGTGCTGCACTTCAACCCCTACCGCAGCCTGTTCGGCACGGTGCGCCCGGATTACTACGCGGCGGTCACCGACGCCCACATCGTCTATCCCTGGGAAATCAACCGGGGACCGGAAGCCGTGCTGCTGCGCGACCTGTAATTCCCCCCGGGGCGGTCCGCCCCACCCGATCCATCCAATCGCCATCCGAGCCCGGCAACGCCGGGCTTTTGTTTTACGGCGCCAGGGCTTCCAGATAGGCGTCGATCATGGCCTCCAACCCGAAGGCGGCTTCAGCGCGGCGGCGGGCGCCCTGGCGGAAGGCGTCTGGCTCTTGAAGGATGCGCTGTGCCGCGGCGGCCAGGGCGGGAATGTCGGGCGCTTCCAGGTTCCAGTAATTGCTGCCATAGGGTACCACCAGGCCGCCCTCGTCGCCGACCAGCTCGGGGAGGGAGCCAGTGGCATAGGCCACTACGGGCAGGCCGCAGGCCAGCGCCTCGACCACCGAGTTGGGGCAGGCGGCGTTGAGGTCGGCCGAAAACAGCACGTGGGCCGAACGGTCGATTTCGGGGATGGCATCCCGCGGGGTGACGCCGGCCCAGGTGAGGGGATAGGTGGCCTGGCGCTGCCAGTATTCCTGCAGGTGGCGGGGTACGTCACCCACCACGACCAGCTCGCAGGGTTTTTCCCCTTCTCGCTGCAGCAGTTTGCCCAGTTGCACGGCCGTTTCGAGGCCCTGTTCGTAGCCGCCGCGCAGGTGCCCTTCGACCAGCAGCAAACGATAGACGTCCTGCGGGCGCCGGTGGGGGCCCTGGGGGGTGTAGCTGTCCAGGTCGACGCCGTTGTAGATCACGTTGGCGGAACCGGGCACGCCGCCGTAAACGGTCTGCCACCAGGTGCGGGCAAACTGGCTCTGATAGACGACGTGGTCGGCCAGCCGGCGGCGGATGGTGGCCAGCACCCAGTTGTTCCGCTCGGCGCGCAGGGCGTGGCGCAGGCCGGTCTTGCGTTTGCGATGGATCCAGTTCATGCCGTTGAGGCGCTGTACGATGCGCACGCCGCGCCGGCGGGCGTGCCATACGTCGACGATTTGCTGCGTACCGCCGATGACCAGCAGGGTGGTGGTGGTGAGATCGGTGGGGTCGTGGTGGACGGTATAGCCGCGGGCTTGCAGGCCCTGGATCAACCGGCCCTGGAAGGAAACCGGCCCGCCCAGGCCGCTCAGGCGGGGCAAGATGCAGATGGATCCCTGGCCGGCGGCCATCAGGCAGCCTCCTGGGCCAGCAGGGCCTGGACGATGTGTTCGGCGGCGTGGCCGTCGCCGAAGGGGTTGCGCGCCTGCGACATGCTGCGGTAGGCGGCCGGGTCGTCCAACAGGCGGCAGGTCTCCTGGTAGATGGCCTGGCTGTCAGCGCCGACCAGCTTGAGCACCCCGGCTTGGATCCCTTCGGGGCGTTCGGTGATGCGCCGCAGGACCAGGGTGGGGATGCCCATGGCAGTGGCCTCTTCCTGGATGCCACCCGAGTCGGTCAACACCAGCGCGGCCCGGCGCATGAGGTGCACCATGGGCAGGTAGTCCAGCGGGTCGAGCAGGGTGATGTTGTCCACGCCGGAGAGGCGCTGGCGCACGGGGCCCTGGATGTTGGGATTGAGGTGCACCGGGTAGACCAGCTGTAACGTGTCGGGGTAGTGAGCGGCGATGCGCCGCAGGGCGGCGCAGATGTTTTCCAGGGGGGCGCCGAAATTCTCGCGGCGGTGGGCGGTGACCAGCACCAGGCGGCGGCCGCCGGGGCCTACCTGGCAGCGCGCCAGCAGCTCGTCAACCTCGGGCGGGGCCGGCCGCTGGACGATGCTGTCCAGGGCGTCGATGACCGGGTTGCCGGTGACCACGATGCGCCCGTCGGGCACGCCCTCGCGCAGCAGGTTCTGGCGGCTGTGTTGGGTAGGGGCAAAATGCAGGTCGGCCAGCACGCCGGCGATCTGGCGGTTGACCTCTTCCGGGAAGGGCTGGAGTTTGTCGCCGGTGCGCAGGCCGGCTTCTACGTGTCCCACACGGATGTGGTGGTAGTAGGCCAGCAGCGCGGCGGCCAACACGGTGGTGGTGTCGCCTTGCACCAGCATCCAATCCGGCGCCAGGCGGGTGAGCACCGGGTCGAGGTGGGTGAGGATGGCGGCGGTCAGCCCGGCCAGGCTCTGGTTGGGCTGCATCAGGTCCAGGTCCACGTCGGGGGTGATGTGGAACAGGCGCAGCACCTGGTCGAGCATCTGGCGGTGCTGGGCGGTGATGCACACCTGGGCCTCTACGCCTGGGGTGCGCGCCAATAGACGGATCACCGGGGCCATCTTGACGGCCTCGGGACGGGTGCCGATTACGGTGAGGACTCGCAGCTTCTTCATGGCGTGTGTGTAAGGGGACCGGGAAGCGGCGTTCAGCGGGTCAGGGAATCCACGCGGCTAACGGGCTCCCAGCCGGTAGACCTGGAAACCGGCCGGCTGCCAGGTCTCGGGGTCCCAGCTGCCGACGGTGTCCACCACCAGGCGGGCCGGGGTCAGGCGGGCGACCTGCTGCGGGTCGAGCTGGCGCAGGCTGCTGTGGGCGACGAGCAGCAGGAGCAGCTCGGCGGATTGGACGGCTTCTTCCAGGCTGGCGGCGGTGTGGACGTTATCCAGCTGCAGGCCGTCTTTGAACGGCTCGTAGGCCCACACTTCGGCGCCGGCCCGGGCCAGGGTACAGGCGACTTCCAGGGCCGGGCTCTCGCGCAGATCGTCCACGTCTGGCTTGTAGGCCAGGCCCAGGGCGGCGATGCGCCGTCCGGCCAGGTCCGGGCTGCCCAGGGCGCGGCGTACCAGCTCGACCACGAAGTGCGGCTGGCCGTCGTTGACCTGGCGGGCGGTGCGGATCAGCTGGGTCAGGTCGGGGGCGGCTTCCACCAGGAACCAGGGGTCGACGCTGATGCAGTGCCCGCCCACGCCGGGGCCGGGCTGCAAGATGTTGACGCGCGGGTGGCGGTTGGCGATGCGGATGGCCTGCCAGATGTCGATGCCGAAGCGATCGGCCAGGCGGGAGAATTCGTTGGCGATGGCGATGTTGACGTCGCGGTAGGTGTTTTCCATGAGCTTGACCATCTCGGCTGTGGTGGCGTCGGTCAAGATGATGTCGCCGCGTACGAAGATGGCGTACAGGTCGCGGCCGGCCTCGGCCGAAGCGGCGTCGATGCCGCCGATGACGCGGGCATTTTCGATCAGCTCGCGCAGGATCTGCCCGGGCAAGACGCGCTCGGGCGAGTAGGCCAGGTGGAAGTCCGCCCCGGCTTTGAGTCCCGATTGCTCCAGGATGGGGACGACGACGTCGAGGGTCGTGCGGGGGGGCGAGGTTGATTCGAGCACCACCAGGCTGCCGCGGCGCAGGTGCGGCGTGATGGCCTGGGTGGCGGAGATGACGTATTGTAGATCGGCGCGTTTTTCGCCAAAAAAGGGTGTGGGCACGGCGATGATGAAGGCGTCGGCCGGCTCGGGTTGGTCGCTGATGCGCAGGTTTTCGGAGCGCAGCGCGGCCTGCACCAGGGTACGCAGTCCGGGTTCGTGGATGTGCAGCTGGCCGTTTTGCAGGTTTTTGACGACTTGCTGGTTGGTGTCGACGCCCACCACGGTGAGGCCGTGGGTGGCGAAGGTGCTGGCGGTCGGTAGGCCGATGTAGCCCAGGCCCAGGACGCATAACTTATGAAAGTCCACAGTGACTCCTTGTACGGAGATAACAGTGGGTCAATTATCCCATAACTGAATGCCATGGGGAAGGGATGGGGACAATCTGTATTGGGGCCGTAAGGCCCCCCTGAGCGCTGCGGCGTGGGGGAGGCAGGCCAGCCCAGGGTTCCGGCCGGCCGTGTTCGGTCGGGCGTATCCCTGGCGGGGCACTTTGGAAGCCCAACCTGCTAAAAAAGAGGGCCCTGCGGCCGCAGAGCGGCCCTAAGACGCCCCTGGGCAGAGCCCAGGGGCGAGGACGAGGGCATGCCCGAGGCGAGTCGGGCATGCCGGCATCCCTGGCCGGCCGTGTTCGGTCGGGCATACCCCTGGCGGGGCACTTTGGAAGCCCGACCTGCTTATTAAAAGGGGTCGAATTCCTCTGTAGGGTGCGTTGGTAACGCACCTCTTTTTCCGGTTGTACCGGCGCCGAGGCAAAGTGCGCCAGTGTGGGGCGGCGGCCATTTTCACGTTCCCGAGGGAATCAACGGGGGTATGCCTGATGTGGTGTGGGTAAGCCGGTATCCATTGCCGGCCGTGTTCGGTCGGGCATACCCCTAGCGGGGCACTTTGGAAGCCCGACTTGCTGAAAGAAGGGGCTCTGCGGCCGCAGAGCGGCCCCAAGACGCCCCCGGGCAGAGCCCAGGGGCGAGGACGAGGGCATGCCCGAGGCGAGTCGGGTAAGCCGGCGACCCTGGCCGGCCGAGTTCGGTCGGGCATACCCCTATCGGGGCACCTTGGAAGCCCGACTTGCTGAAAGAAGGGGCTCTGCGGCCGCAGAGCGGCCCTAAGACGCCCCCGGGCAGAGCCCAGGGGCGAGGACGAGGGCATGCCCGAGGCGGGGCGGGCAAGCCGGCGACCCTGGCCGGCCGAGTTCGGTCGGGCATACCCCTGGCGGGGCACTTTGGAAGCCCGACCTGCTGAAAGAAGGGGCCCTGCGGCCGCAGAGCGGCCCCAAGGCG
>JAAZNB010000059.1 GCA_012798515.1 Chloroflexota bacterium | reverse complement strand
TCAATGATCAGAAGCTTGGTCGCCACTCGTTTCCTCCTCATTTAATGGCAAGGTGAAAGCGAAACGGCTTCCTTTTCCCAGGTCGCTTTCTACCCATATCTTACCACCCATATCTTCAACCAGCATCTTCGAGATGTACAGCCCCAGTCCATGGCCGTAGACCACCTGAGCATCGCCCCCATTGACCCGGTAGAACCGGTTAAAGATCTTCTTCTGGTTGACCGTCGAAATGCCGGGTCCCTGGTCTTCGACGGTCAGGACGAAGTGCTCCGCGTCCTCCAGGCGCACATCGACCTTGATCTCAGACCCGGATGGTGAATATTTTACAGCATTATCCACCAGGTTGTTAAGCACGGAATAAAAACCGCTCTCGTCGCCCCACCCCCAGTGGGCCTCCACGGCCTCGTTGTTGACCGTGAAGTGGTATTGGGGCGCCACCACCTGCCACTGGCGCACCACGTCTTCCACCATGAAACGCACCGGCAGGGGCCGGAACTCCAGGCGGAACTGCCCCGTCTCCAGGCGGTGCACGTCCAGCACCCGGTCGAGGAAACCGGCCAGCCGCTGGCTCTGCGCCGCCAGGATCTCCAGGAACTCGTAGGATGGGTTGTCGTCGAAGTGATCCTCGCGCAGCTGGTTCATCAGCGTCTCGGAGATGGAAGAGATATTGGCCAGGGGGGTGCGCAGCTCGTGCGAGATGGAGGCGATCAATTCCTTCTGCAGGCGGTCCATCTCTTCTTTATCGGTGATGTCGTGAAAGAGCACCACCAGCCCCATCGACTGGTTGCCCGTCTCCAGGATCGGCGCCGCGCTGAGGGTAATGATGCGCTGCATGCCCTGGCGGTGATCGATGATGACTTTATCGTTATACCACACCTTTTGGTAATAGATGGTCTGCACCAGCGGGCAGTGTTCCGCCTCGTGGGGGCCTTTGCCGATGCGCAGCGCAGTGCAGATGTGCCGCCCCACCAGCTCGTCCTGGGTCCAGCCGGTGATCTCCTCCGCCGCCGGGTTGGCGGTGAGGATGTTGCCGTTCTGGTCGGTGGTAAACAGCCCATCGGCGATGCTTTGCAAGATCAGCCCCAGGTGCTGCTGGTCCTTGCGGATCTCCTGGAAGAACAGGGCGTTCTCCAGGGACACGGCGGCGTGGTCCGAGAGCAGCGTGACCACCCGGCCGGTGGTGTCGTCGAAGGCCTTGGGGCGCGTGCTCTCCAGCACCACCGCCCCGATGGGTGTGCCGCCCGGGCAGATGGGCACCAGGACCCGGGCGCGGGCGCCCTTCAAGAAGGGGGCTACCTCCAGGCCCTTGCCGGCGTCGATGCTGGCCCCCTCCAGGCTGCCCACCCGCTCGATGAGGGCGTGGATCTGCCCCTCACCCAGCTCGATCCCCGCCGCCTGGTAGAAATGCGGCTGCCCTTCCACCTCCAGCACGATCAGCCCGGCCTCCGCCCCGCTCAATTCCAGGGCACAATCCAGGGTCAGGTCGAGGATCTCCTGGAAGTCGTGTGTGGCGTTCAGGTTACGCACCGCTTCTTGAATGCGCGCCAGCTGCTTGACCCGCCGCGCCAGGGCGTAATCGGTGCGGGCGTACAACTCAGCCTGCTCCAGCACCTTCTCGCCGGCCGAGATCAACGGCTCCAGCAGGGTGAAATCCCCCTGGGAGAAGTCGCCGTCCAGCTTGTTGATCAAGATCAGCATCCCAATCTGGCTCTGGTCCTTGCGCCGCAGGGGAAAACTGAGCAGGGAATGCAAGGCCGGGTGCTGGCTGTCGGGATGCACCACGGGCGCGTCGGCCTGGTCCAGGTTGTTCATGATCAGGCGCTTGTCCTGGTCGATCAACATCTCCGCCAGGGTCTGGGTATCCGTCTTCTGGCGCATAAAGATGTGCAGTGGGTAGCGTTTTTCGATGCTGATGATCTCCCACTGGGAGTCCTGTTCGTTGAGCAGCAGCAGGGTGGCGTTCTCCACCTGGCACAGCTCTTTGGACTGGTTGAGGAAGAAGGCCACCATCTCTTCCAGGTTGGAAGCCCGGCTCAACAGCCCCGCCCAGTCTTTCACCACCGTGCGCAGCGTGGTGTGGGTCTGCACTGAGTTGGCAATGTCGGAGACCATATACGCCAGGGCGTTGAGGAAAATAATGAAGGCCAGCAGCTCCACCGTGGCGGCCGAAAAACCGGTAAAGCGCACGTACCACAACATCTGCGGCAAGAAGGCCAGGCTGAAGAAACCCGACAGGAGCATGCCGGGCAGCAGGCCAAAGTAGTAACTGGCCATCATGATCGGTAAAACGGCCAGGTAGCGGTAGATCTGGTAATTGGGCGGCAGGTAGCGCTCGGTGAAAAAGAAACAGCCGATACAGGCCAGGGTAAAGCCAAAGGTGAGCAGAATGGCCAGGTTCTGCCGGCTTTGTTCGCTTCTGTGGCTCTTGTCGATGTTGCTTTTATCTTCTGCAATCACGGCCATGGATATACCTTAATAAAAGAGTACCGAGAAAACGATGTTGGCCGCCAGGCCCGGGACGATGCTGCGCAGGCGATAGCGCAAGAACACGTTCAGCGCCGACAAGGCCGCCCGGTAGAAGACGATCACGATGGCAAATAACGGATCCATGCCGGCGGTCTGCAAGACGCCAAACAGCAGGGCGTTGAGCAGCGTGATCTGGATGGCAGTGTTGGTCAGGCTCTTGTGGTAGTTTTCATACAACAGGTGAAAACACAGCCCGCGGAAGAAGACCTCTTCGCTCAAGGCCCGCAGACCGGTTTGAAAAGCGATGGACCACAGCAGCCCGTCCCAGGAGAAATCCGTGACGGGCGGGTTCCAGCCCAGGAAATAAGTCATCACCATCAGGTGGAAGCTGAGCGCCCCGCCGACCAGCAGCCCGATCAACAGGTTGTAGACCAGGTTGCGCGGGTGCAGCCCCAGCCAGTGGATCATCACCGGCCAGCGCCGCCAGGCGATGGCAATCAGGATCCCGCTGGACAGGGGAAAGAGCAG
>JAAZNB010000468.1 GCA_012798515.1 Chloroflexota bacterium | reverse complement strand
TGCCCGAGCAGGTCTCCCCCGAGGCGGTGCTGGCCAGCCTGGTCAACGACCTGGACGCCGCCGGCAGGCAAGTAGCCCTGGTGTTGGATGATTACCATTTCATCAGCAGCCCGGCCGTGCACTCGGCCGTGGCTTTTTTGTTGGAGCACTGCCCGCGTACCTTCCACCTGGTGATCGCCAGCCGCTCTGACCCTGCCCTGCCCATGGCGCGCCTGCGCGCCCGTGGCCAGATGGTGGAGCTGCGCGCCGCCGATCTCAGCTTTACCGGCCCCGAGGCGGCCCAGTTCCTCAACGAGGTCATGGGGCTGCACCTGGATGCCGGGGCCGTGGCGCTGTTGGAAGAGCGCACCGAGGGTTGGATCGCCGGCTTGCAGATGGCGGCCCTCTCCATGCGCGACCGGGGGGACGTGGCCGGTTTCATCCAGGGGTTCTCGGGCACCAACCGTTACATCCTGGATTACCTGCTGGAGGAAGTCCTGGCCAGCCAACCGCCCGAAGTGCAGCATTTTTTGCTGTACACCTCGGTCTTGAAGCGCCTGACGGCCCCCCTGTGTGACGCCATCCTGCAGGGCGAGGCCGGGCCAACGCCGGCGGATGAAACTCAAGCGCCGTTCGTCGCTCCCGGGCAGGCGGCCGGCATTCTGGACTACCTGGAGCGGGCCAACCTCTTCCTGGTTCCCTTGGACGACGAACGGCGCTGGTATCGCTATCACCACCTGTTTGCCGACCTGTTGCAGGCCCGCCTGACCCCATTGGGGCCCGGCCTGGCGGGGCGGCTGCTTGGGCGCGCCGCAACCTGGTGCGATCAGGAGGGCTACATCGCCGAGGCGGTAGAATATGCCCTGGCGTCCCGGGACGTTCGCCAGGCGGGCGACCTGATTGCCAGGTACTGGCACCTGGGCATCAACAACGGAGAAATCGAGACCGTCTCGTCCTGGCTGCGCGCCCTGCCGGAGGAAGAGATCCGCCGCAGCGCCTCGCTGGGTGTGGCAGCTTGCTGGGTGTTGTGGTTCCAGGGCCAGATGAGCGCCATCGAGGCGCGCCTGGTGGAGGCGGAGAAAGCACTGGACGAGCAGCGGGCTGCCGGGGAGGCCGTCTCGAGCGACCTGCCCGTGCTCCTGGCCGTGCTGCGTTCCATCGTCGCTCGCTATGGATTTGATTTCGAGGCGGCTGTGGCGCTGGCCCGGCGCGCCCAGGAGCTGATGCCGGAAGATTTGCCCCCGCTGGCCGCAGCCCAGCTGGATTCATTGATCTACCTGGCGCTGGCTTCGGCCTACGATGGCGCCGGCGACCTGGAAAAAACCGTGGTCGCCTTCACCGAGGCCATTCGCTTGAGCCGTCTGACCGCCAACGCGGCCGGGATCAGTCTCACCGTGCGGCTGGTGGGCGCGTTGCGGGCCCTGGGCCGCCTGAACGACGCGGAGCAGGCCTGTCGTGAGGCCCTGCGGCACGTCCAAGAAATGGGGCTGGCCCACCTGCCGGCGACCGGGATCCTGCACCTGGTGATGGGAGAAGTGCTCCTGGAACGCAACGACCTGGCTGGGGCCGAGGCACAGCTGTCCTACGGCATGGAGCTGGGTAAATGGAGCGGGCGTCTGGACGCCGCGCGCAACGCCGCTCCGGCCCTGGTGCGCCTCAGGCAGGCCCGCGGTGACGACGAGGGCGCCCTGGCCGCCATCCAGGCGGCGCAGACGGCCCTGGGCGAGCCGCCGCCTCCGCTGGCCCTGGCCGAACTGCTGGCGCTCAGGGCCAGGGTCCTGGCTCACCAGGGAGCAGTGGAGCAGGCC